>JBKJUQ010000175.1:0-5958 GCA_046590685.1 Hymenobacteraceae bacterium | reverse complement strand
CCGGCTGGCATTTTCCGGCCCGGGCCGACCAACGCTCCACTCCGTTTCGTCGGCGGCCCACCTCCGCGTATTCGTATGAAAAATAAACTCCTCACCGCCCGCCTCCGGCGTGATGCGGCCACGGTCGCCCTGCTCACCACCGCCGTTGATCGCTACGCCGATTTCGAAAACGACATCGCCCCCCTGCGCGATCAGCTCACCACCAACCTCGCCGCCGCCGAAGAGCTGAAAGACCACGCCGACGAAACTCCCGCCGACGACGACAACGCCACCCCGCGCCAAAAGGGCCTGCGCTCGCAGCTCACCGAGCTGCTCCAGCGCCGCGTCAAGGCGCTGCGGGCGCACGCCAAGGGCGTCAAGCCCGAGCCCGACGTCGAGCTGCTCGGCTCGCTGCCCACGCACTTCAGCGCCCTGAGCCGCCGCACCGATACCGAGTTTCCGCGCGAAGCCCGCCGCCTGCTCCGCCTCGGGCACGACGTGTCGGCCGATGATCTGACCAAGCGCCGCTACTCGCCCGAGCATCAGGCCAAGGCCGAGCAGCTCCTCCACGAGCTGAGCACCACCGACGGCGCCAGCGACGCGGAAATCGCCGTCACCGGCCGCCATGCCCTCGAACGCCTCCTCAAAACCAGCGACCGCCTCATCGGCGAGCTCGACGAGTTCTTCGCTCTCTACAACGACCAGGAAGACGTCGAAGCCCTGATGCTCTACGATGAGTGGCGCACCGCCACCACCGTCAAGCTCCGCGTCGGCAAGAAAGGCGCGAAAGGCACCCCCGCCGAAGCCGAGGCCGCCGACTAACCCCCTCACTGGGTAGCTGCTACCCCGTAAAATACCCCGCGCTCCAAAGGCCCCCAGGCATACCCGCCGGGGCTGGCGGGGGCGGGGTATTTTTGTGTGAGGGACCGCCGCCCGGGGATAGCGGTTTTCCTTTCTCCCCTTGCGCCCTAGAAAATGAAAGTCGGTCGCCTCGATACGCTCAGCACGGCCGGCCTGTGGCTCACGGCCCTCGCCTCGCCGTGCTGCTTTCCGGTGTTCGCGGTGCTCGGCTCGGCGTTCGGACTGGGGTCGTTTGAGCTGTTCGGCGGCGCGACGATGTACGTCTTCCAGGGCCTCGTTCTACTGTCCGTCGTCGGCACGGCCCTCGCGTACCGCCAGCACCGGCGGTTCGAGCCAGGCGCGTTGGCGGTGCTGAGCGCGGGCGTCATCTTCTACAGCTACTACGTCGACTTCTCCCAGCCCCTCGTGTACGCCGGGATGGTTGGGTTGCTCGCCGCCGCCGCGCTCAACCACTGGCTCACTACCCGCGTGCCCGCCCCGCTCCAGCTTACGTCCACGGTTACGTGCCCGCACTGCGGCCACCGGCAGGCCGAAACAATGCCTACCGACGCGTGCCAGTACTTCTACGAGTGCCGCGCCTGCCACACTGTGCTCAAGCCCACCCCCGGCGACTGCTGCGTGTTCTGCTCGTACGGCACGGCCAAGTGCCCGCCCATCCAGCAGGGCCTCGGCTGCTGCTAGCAGAGCGCGGCCACCTCGCGCCACTCGCCCGCCAGCAGTTCGCTGAGCGTCTGCTGGCCCACCCGCACCCGCACGAGCCGGAGCGTGGGGAAGCCCACCGCCGCCGTCATCTTGCGCACCTGCCGGAATTTGCCTTCATTCACCGTGATGCTCACCCACGACGTCGGGCCGTGGCGGTCATCCCGGATCTTGCGCCCCCGCGGCCCGAAGGCGGGCGTTTCCAGCAGCCGCTCGGCTTGGCACGGCAGCGTGTGGTACACTTCCGTGCGATGGACGATCTCGACCCCCGCTCGCAATTGCGCCACCGCCTCGTCGGTGATGAGGCCATCGACCTGCGCGTAGTACTCCTTCTCCACGTCCTTACGCCGGATGCGCTCGCTCACCTTGCCGTCAGTGGTGAGCAGCAGCAACCCCTCCGAGTCTTCATCGAGCCGGCCAATCGACATCGTCCCCTCGGGGAAATCGCCGAGCGCGCCCAGAAACTTCTTGTTGCGCTCGGTCCGCGCTTCTGACCCAAACTGGCACAAATAGCCAAAGGGTTTGTGCAGCAGGAAGTGGCGGTGGGGGAGGGTGGAGGGGAGGGCCGATTCTTCCACTTCCATCATAGCGTCAGGCAATGAATAGGTGAGTCTACGGCGAAGGCTTCTTCAATGGCGGCATACTGGCGGCGTAGCAACGTCGCTATTTCGGCGGTTGACTGATTACCCACTCTTAGCAGGAGCACGTGTGGAGGTGCCCCCATGCAGGATGCTTAGCTCCGCGTAATCATCGTCCTGCGTGACGATACAGTAACTGTGCTGCCGCGCATAGATCCAGATAGCTTGATCGGTCTGACCCAGCAGCCCCAATCGTCTTACCTGTTCCGAACCCGGGAAAAGGTCGTTGACCAGACGTACCAAGCGATAAGAAAGATTTTCGTCGAAAAGCAGCTTCATAAGGGCGGCAAGTTGGGGCCACCGCCTACTCGATTTATGGGTTCGGGGGGGGGTGGCGTAAGATTATTTTTCGCCGGATTAGGCTGTAAGTACCCGTGTGTATCGCTCCCGATCAGCCGCGTACTGCAAGCACGCCCTAATATGCGCTTCCGTCAGCTCCGGAAAATCTTCGATGATCTCGGCGGTAGACATTCCATTCCCCAGCCACCCCAGCACGTCGGCCACGGCGATGCGCGTACCCGTCAGGCACGGCCGGCCAAAGCGCGTTTCGGGACTAATGGAAATGAAGGATTCGTACGGGGCGCTCATTATTGGGCGAAGATGCGAAACAACCGGAAAGTTTCAACCGGTCAGGGACGCTTCCGCGGTGATGGCTAGCTTCGCCGCGGCCATCATTCGGTTGCGAGCCGGAAGATGCCCTTCTCCAGCTTGGCTACTTTCTGCCGAGGGTTCATCGAGCATTAATCCTAGTTCGTCGGGCGGAAGGAGGTGTTCATCGAAAGGCCGGTGTAGCGGTCAGGGCGTATGCGCACCTTTGAGCGCCGGGCACCTTACCTGTTGGTCACCCCTTAGATGAAGATTCTCTTTTTTACCCCCTTCCGACCCAGGCCGGTCTTTCTTGCCCTAGGATTGCTCTTGGGCGTGCCGCTGGCAGCGGCGGCACAGTTGCAAGTCACCAGCGTCTCGCCGACACGTAATCTGCGCAATGCGCCGCAGAGTGCCAACGTGGTGCTGGGCTTCAGCAGCCCGCTCAATGCCGCTACTGCCGGTAATGCGCGGGTATTTTCGGCCCAACGCGGCGGGCAACTCGTGCGGGGCGGCAACGCCACGGCCAGCGGCAGCACCCTGACGGTGAACCCCGCCCAAAACTTCAAGCCCGGCGAGACCGTGCACGTCACCGTGCCGGCTACCGTCACGAGCAGCGCCGGGGCAGCCGCTCGCCCATACGTGTATCAGTTCACGGCGGCAGCGGGCGCCGGGGCGGGCACCTTTAGCGGCGGCTCCGATCTCGCCCTGGGCATTGAACCCCTCAGCGTGGCGGTAGGCGACGTGGACGGCGACGGCGACCTCGACCTGCTCACGGCCAACTACGGTGATTCGATCGATGGCAACACGGTGAGTGTGCGCCTCAACAACGGCAGCGGCACGTTCAGCGGCGGTTCCGACCCCACCGTGGGCACTGGCCCCACCAGCGTGGCGGTAGGCGACGTGGACGGCGACGGCGACCTCGACCTGCTCACGGCCAGCATCACCGCCAATACGGTGAGTGTGCGCTTCAACAACGGCAGCGGCACATTCAGCAGCGGTTCCGACCCCGCCGTGGGCCGCGGCCCCCAGAGCGTGGCGGTAGGCGACGTGGACGGCGACGGCGACCTCGACCTGCTCACGGCCAACCAGTTTGGCAACACGGTGAGTGTGCGCCTCAACGACGGCAGCGGCACGTTCAGCGGCGGCTCCGACCCCGCCGTGGGCACTAGACCCACCAGCGTGGCGGTAGGCGACGTGGACGGCGATGGCGACCTCGACCTGCTCACGGCCAACTACGACGGCGACAACGTGAGTGTGCGCCTCAACAACGGCAGCGGCACGTTCAGCGGTGGCTCCGACCCCGCCGTGGACACTTACCCCGTCAGCGTGGCGGTAGGCGACGTGGACGGCGACGGCGACCTCGACCTGCTCACGGCCAACGGCAACATCACCGTGAGTGTGCGCCTCAACAACGGCAGTGGCACGTTCAGCGGCGGCTCCGACCCCGTCGTGGGCCTCAGCCCCTCCAGCGTGGCGGTAGGCGACGTGGACGGCGATGGCGACCTCGACCTGCTCACGGCCAATGACAACCTCAGCAACACGGTGAGTGTTCGCCTTAACGACGGCAGCGGCGTTTTCAGCGGCGGCTCCAATCTCTCCGTGGGCAGTAACTCCCATAGCGTGGCGGTGGGCGACGTGGACGGCGACGGCGACCTCGACCTGCTCACGGCCAACTACCGCGGCGGCACCGTGAGCGTGCGGCTCAATCAGGTGCCAGACCAACTCAGCGGCACGGTGTATCTCGATACCAACGGCAACGGCACCCGCAACCCCGGCGAAGGCTTGGTGGAGCAGCCGGTGGTGGTGGAAGTGCAGCCGGGGCCGTTTTACCTTTCTACCACGGCGGGGGCGTTTGGAGTTGGAGTGGCACCGGGGAATTACACGCTCTCGCTGTCGAACCCATCGCCCTATTACACCGTCACGCCCGCGACGCATAGCGCCGCGTTTACGGCTGCCGGCCAGACCGATACGACTAATCATTTCGGTTTGCAACCAACGGGCAGCGTCAACGACCTGCGCGTTACGCTGACGGCTACCAGCGCATTCCGGGCCGGTAGGGCCGTGCAATACGTCGTTACCTGCGACAACCCCGGTACCACCACCCAAACCGGTGTAACGGCGTCGCTCACGCTGGATCCGCAGGTTACCTACACCTCCAGTGTGCCGGCGGCCACCGTAGCAGGCCAAACCCTGACGTGGAATATCGGTGCCTTGGCGCCGTTTCAGCGCCGGACGTTTGTCGTCAATGGGGAGCTGCCTACCACGATTCAGCGCGGCGATTCGGTTACGTCGGTCGCCACGCTCACGTCGGCCCAAACGGATGTGGCGCCCGCTGATAATACCGACACCAACACCACCCTCGTCACCGGCTCCTATGACCCGAACGACAAGCAGGTTTCCACCGAACGCTTGACGCCCGCGCAGGTGCAAGCCGGCGCGTGGCTCACGTACACCATCCGGTTCCAGAACACGGGCAACGATACGGCCTTTGCCGTGGTGCTGCGCGATACGCTCAGCGCCCACGTGCAGCGCGGTACCCTGGAAGTGCTCGCTTCCTCGCACCCGATGACCTGGCAGCTCAAAGGCGCGGGCGTGGCCGAGTTCCGCTTCCCTAACATCCTGCTGCCCGATTCGGGCCGCAACGAGGCCGCCTCGCACGGCTTCGTCAAGTACCGCGTGCGCGTCTTGCCCACGCTGGCTCTCGGCGATTCGGTGACGAACGCGGCCGATATCTACTTCGATTTCAACCTGTCGGTGCGCACCAATACGGCCGTCACGCGGGTGCGGGTGCCGCTGGGCACGAGCGCCCCTACGCCGCGTCTGCTCGCCAGCCTCTACCCCAATCCCACCACCAGCGCCGTGCGCCTGACGCTGGAAACGCCCGCGGCGGGCAGGCTCCAGATCCGGGTGTTCAACGCGCTGGGTCAGGTGGTGTGGCAGGAGCAAACGGCCGTGAAGGGCGGTCAGGTAAACCGCACCCTGCCCGCCGGGCAGTGGCGGGCGGGCGTGTACCACGTGCAGGTTCGCTGCGGCGAGCAGCTCACCACGCAACAGCTGGTGGTGCAGCCGTAACGTTTCAGGACTTACGCACTCGGCCTGAAATGCGCTCAAAACGCCCGCAAAGGAGTCCCGGAGGGACTATCCCCCGGTAGAAACCGGCCATTTCAAGCGGTTTTTGGAGTCCCGGAGGGAC
>JBKJUQ010000169.1:0-7211 GCA_046590685.1 Hymenobacteraceae bacterium | reverse complement strand
GCCCCCAACCATCGCCGGTTTGCAGACGCCCCCCGTGCCGCTGCTGCTGATGCGCGACCTGTACGTGCGCGCCACCTTCCCCGAGCCCACGTTTTACGTGTTGCGCCGGATGGGCGGACTGCTGGCGGGTTCGGTGCTGCTGCTGGCCCTCACCACGGGGTGTTTTCTGCTGATGCTGAACACGATTCTGCGCCAGAAGAAGCTCGCCGACGTCAAAAACGATTTCATCAACAATATGACCCACGAGTTGCAAACGCCCCTCGCCACGGTGTCGGCGGCGGTGGAAGCCCTCGAAAATTTCGGCGCCCTCGCCGACCCCGTCCGCACCCGCTCCTACCTTGCCATCTCGCGTACCGAGCTGCAACGCCTGTCGGGCTTGGTGGAGCGCGTGCTCCAAATGGCGGCCGAAGAGCGCCGCGAGCTGACCCTTAATCCTGCGCCGGTTCGCCTCACCGAACTGGTAGAGGAACTGGTCGCCCGCCACCGCCTGCGCCCGCCCAAACCCGTGACGTTCGAGGTAGAAGTAGCGCCCACCGACGTGCTGCGCGCCGACCCGGTTCACCTCGCCAACGTCCTCAACAACCTCCTCGACAACGCCATCAAGTACTCCGGCGAGCAGGTGCGCATCGGCATCCGTAGCCAGCGCGACGCCGCCGGCTGGCGCCTGACCGTCAGCGACGACGGCCTCGGTATTCCGCGCGCGTATCAGCAGGCCATTTTCGACCGATTCTTCCGCGTCCCCACCGGCAACCTGCATCCCGTCAAGGGTTTTGGGTTGGGTTTGTACTACGTGCGGCAGGTAGTAAAGCGCCACGGCGGCCGGCTCGAAGTCCGCAGCGAGCCGGGGCGCGGGTCCACCTTCACGGTCTGGCTGCCGGGTTAATGATGCCTTCCTGTTTTATGCCTTCTCTGCTTTTCATCGAAGACGAAGCCTCCCTGGCGCTCATCGTCAAAGACAGCCTCGAAGCGCGCGGCTTCGAGGTGCGCCACGCCCCGGATGGCGAAGCCGGCCTGCGGTTGTTCCGCGAACAAACCCCCGACGTGGTCATCGCCGATGTGATGATGCCGAAGCTCGACGGCTTCTCGCTCGCCGAGCAGATCCGGCGCGAGAATGCCACGGTGCCCATCATCTTCCTCACGGCCCGCAGCCAGACGGCCGACGTGGTGCGTGGCTTCGAACTGGGCGGCAACGACTACCTGCGCAAGCCCTTCAGTATGGACGAGTTGATCGTGCGCGTGCGCGCGCTGCTGCAACGCGCGCCCGTGGTGGTGGCGCCCGCCGGCCCGCTGACCATCGGAAACTACTCCTTCGACTACCCGCGCCAGTGCCTCACGCACGCCGACGGCACCACCGAAACCCTGTCGAGTCGTGAGGCGGAACTGCTCAAACGCCTCTACGACCAGCGCAACCAAATACTTGAACGCACCGCCGTACTGCGCGAGCTGTGGGGCGACGACACGTTTTTCAACGGCCGCTCGCTCGACGTCTTCATCACGCGCCTGCGCCGCTACCTGCGCCTCGACCCGCGCCTCCAGATCGTGAACGTGCGCGGCATCGGCTACAAGCTACTGGTGTAAAGAAGGCCGCACGCGCCGCCCGCCCCGCGCGCCGCCGTTTCTTTGTGGGCGCGTTGGGGCCGTTTCGGGTCGCTTTGCTTTGCCTTTTCTGATGATTCAGCTCCGTCCCCTACTAGATGCGCCCCTGGCGGCCATCTGGCAAAAATCCGCCTTTTCGCCCTTCACCGCCGCGCGCGGCTACGCACACCCGGCCGCCATTGCGCCGGGCGCGGTGTGGTTCGTGGGCATCGCGCCGTCGTATAACCAGACGCTGAACGTGGGCGGCGACGCCACCGCGCCGCTCGTCTTCGACCTCGATGCCAGCCCTAGCGCGTTCTACCGCAAGGAACGGGAGTTTCTAGCCTCCGTCAACCCCTACGTCCCCTACGCGCACCTCGACGTGCTGTACCAGCGCGAGAGCGACCAGAAAATCCTGCACGCGGCCGTGGCGGGACCGCAGGAGGCCTTCGCCGAGGCGCAGCTCACCGTCACGGGCACCCTCTTCGACCACCTTACCGGCCTGCCGCACGGCCAGCGCCCGCGCGCCATCGTGGTAGCCAACCGCTTAGCGCAGGAGCTGCTGGGGTTCTTTCACCCGCTCAAACCCGGCCAGCCGGCGTGGCTGAATCTACCGTTCACCGAGCAAGAGATCCGACCTCACGAAGAGATTTTTTACACCACCCCGGCGTGGGGCGATGTGCCCGTCATCTTCACCATTCCGTTCAGCGGTACCACGGCGCGCTTCAACACGCCCCAGCAGGTAGCCGCCAAGCACGGCCGCCTCGCCGCCACGCTCAAAAATCTGTTGTAGCCGCCTCTGTGGCTGCCCACTGGGTGTCTACTTGCCGCCGATGCGCCGCCTGCTTGCCTTTCTGCGCCAACCGTACCCCGTGCTGGATGCACCGGCCGACCAACTGCGGCGCGCCGGCCTGATCGGCTTGTTCGTAGGCGGGTTTCTGCTCGTGTTTCAGCCGTTCGGCCTGAGCGAGTGGCACCCTGCCTACAAAGCGCTCAAAATTGGCGGCTTTGGGTTGATTTCGACCCTCGTCACCGCTAGTTGGCACGTGGCCTGGCCCGCCGTCGCCCCGCGTTTTTTTGTCGAAAACCGCTGGACGGTTGGCCGGGCCGCCCTCTTTCTCAACGGCAACATCTTGCTCATCGCCGTCGCGAATGTACTGTACCTGGCGGCGCTACAAGACGTACGCGTCGGCGCGGGGTGGTTAGCATGGATGATCAGTGCGACGTTCCTGCTGGGGCTGTTTCCGGCCGCGGGCGTCACGGTAGCGACGTACGTGCGCGAGTTGCGGCGCCACCAGACCGGCGCGGCGCGGGTGGCAGCTACCGAGCCGCCACCCGCCACCGATGGCTTCGGGGCCTACGAAGAGCCTGTCACAATCTCGGGGGTCACAACTAAAAATGTGACACCCGAAATTGTGACACCCGCCGCCCTTGCCTTCACCGCCGACAATGGCCGCGATACCCTCACCCTGCCCGTCGCCCATCTGCTCTACCTCGAAGCGGCCGACAACTACTGCACAGTGGCGTACGGGTCGCCGGACGTGACCCCGACCCGCGCCCTGCTCCGCGCCTCGCTCAGCCGGCTGGTCGGGCAGGCTGCCGAGCAGGGCATCCATCGGCTCACGCGGGTCCACCGCTCCTACCTCGTCAACCTCGACCGGGTAGGGCGCGTGTCGGGCAACGCCCAGGGCTACCGCCTGCACCTGACCGCGCCCGACGTGGAGCCCGTACCCGTCGGCCGCACCTACGCCGAGGCGGTGCTGGCGGCGCTGCGGGAGGTGCGCACTGGCCCCAACCCGGCGGAGCAGCGTTTGTAGTTCGCCCCAAATCGGGGCGGAATACCCCAAAAATGGGCAATTGACCCCACGTCTATTGCAGCGGAGTGGGCCCGCATCGGACGTTTGCAGCACCCGTCTGAACCGCCGATTACGCCGATTCAGCGGATTTCGCGGATTAGCTTATTAGCTGTTTGTCCAGTAGCAACTCGCCCATTCCAATGGCCTTTTTTTTCTCCTTCGATTACGCCGACCCCGCCGTCAGCATTCCGCGCCTGACCCACATCGGCGCGGGGACCGTGGCGCTGTTTGCGGGGCTCGTACCCATCCTTGGCCGCAAAGGCGGATCGACGCACCGCCGCGCGGGCCGCGTGTACGTCGGGGCGATGGTCACCGTCGCCCTCACCGCCCTGATGCTGACGGCACTGCTGCCCCTCACCACCGGGCGGCTGTTTCTGACGGGCATCGCCTTTCTGTCCTTTTACCTGAGCTTCACGGGTTGGCGGGTTGCCAGCCGGCGTGGGCGAAACCTTTCTGATATCCCGCCGGCCGACCGCGCGCTAGCCCTCGCTACGGTAGTGGTAGGACTGCTGATGGGGGGCGCCGGAATCTATTGGCACGCCCTGCTATTTGGTTTTTTTGGCGGCTTGATCCTTCTGTTCGCCGGTCGCGACGTGTACACGGCCTTTCGCCCGGTGCCAACCGGTAAGCCAGAGCCGTGGATTTTTCGCCACATCTCGCGGATGGGCGGCTCTTATATCGCCACGTTCACGGCGTTTCTGGTGGTAAACCTGGGGCATTGGCTGCCAGCCACAGCGCCCGGCTGGCTTGACACCGCCGGCTGGATCGCGCCATCGATCGTGGGCACACTACTCATCCGGCGCGCTATCCGCACCTACGCGCCTAGATTACAGCGGGCATAACCCGCGCAATCAGCAGCAGCCAAAGCAAAACGCCCGACCAGAAAGACTTCCGGTCGGGCGTTTCTAAGTTAGGTGCGCTTAGGTGCGGACCAATGGCCGCGCCACCGCTACGCGCAGCGGTTGATGCAATTCAGATCCTCAAATGCCTGCTTGAGGCGCGCGACAAACTGGTCTTCGCCGGCGCGGAGCCACACGCGGGGGTCGTAGTACTTTTTGTTCGGCGAGTCGGCGCCGGTAGGGTTGCCGAGCTGGCCTTGCAGGAAGTCGCGCTTGCCTTCGTAGTAGTTCTTGATGCCTTCCCAGAACGCCCACTGCATATCGGTGTCGATATTCATCTTGATGACGCCATAGCCGATGGCTTCCTTGATCTTCTCCGGCTCGGAGCCCGAACCGCCGTGGAAGACGAAATTGACCGGCTGCGGATCGGCGGTCTTGAACTTCTCGTGGATGAACTGCTGCGAATCGCGCAGGATCGTCGGCGTGAGGGTCACGTTGCCGGGCTTATATACGCCGTGGACGTTGCCAAAGGCGGCGGCCACCGTGAAGTTCGGCGAAATTTTCAGCAGCTCCTCGTACGCGTACGCTACTTCCTCGGGCTTGGTGTACAAGTGGTGCGCTTCGAGGTGCGAGTTGTCGACGCCGTCTTCCTCCCCGCCCGTCACGCCGAGCTCGATTTCGAGCGTCATGCCCATTTTGGTCATCCGCTCCAGGTAGCGTTTGCAGACGTCGATATTCTCATGGATCGGCTCTTCCGAAAGGTCGAGCATGTGCGACGAGTACAGCGGCTTGCCCGTGGCGGCAAAGTGCTTCTCGCCCGCGTCGAGCAGGCCGTCGATCCACGGCAGGAGCTTCTTGGCGGCGTGGTCGGTGTGCAGAATCACGGGGACCCCGTACGCTTCCGCCACCGCGTGTACGTGCAGGGCACCGCTGATACCGCCGATGATGGAGGCTTGCTGCTTGTCGTTCTTGAGCGATTTACCAGCGAAAAACTGCGCCCCGCCGTTCGAGAACTGCACCATCACGGGCGAATTGACCGCGCGGGCGGTTTCGAGCACGGCGTTCACCGAGTTGGTGCCGATGACGTTGACGGCGGGCAGCGCGTAGTGGCGCTGGCGCGCGTCGCGCAGGAGCTCAGTAACCTGATCGCCGGCGAGTACGCCTGCGGCAAAACGAGTAGTGGAGGCGGTTTCCGTCATGGGAAAAAACTGGGTGAAGGGGGATGAAATTGGCTCAGCAAAGGTAGGATGTAGCGCGGGGCGCTGGCCCGCGACGAGCCAAGCGAGTTCCACGACCTATCAAATAATGCTCGATGTGAAAGCCGCTGACGCGGCTCGCGGGCCGGCGCCCCGCGCTACGTTTTTAAAACACCTGCGCCAGCTCGTGCTTGAGGCGCGCCAGCGCGGGGGCCGTCGGGTCTACTTCGTGCTCGATGACGTGTTCAAGCACTTTTTTCGCCAGATCCGTACCGCGCGCGTGGTGCGGTAGCTCGTGGAACGAGCGGTTGATGAGCGTTACCACGGTCTCGCGGGCGCTCTTGACAGCCGCCCACGCGTCGTGGGTCATATAAATCTGCTGCGCCACGTTGTGGTTGTACTCGTTGCGGATCTCCGTGAGCAGCACCCGCTGGTACTCGCCGGCCGAAAGCTGCGCCCCGCCGACCCGCACGAGCATGTTTGAGGGCGTGATGCGCTCCAGAAACAGACAGATGCGCTCGTAAGCCTGCAAGCGCACGGGCAGCACGGTTTCGGCGTTTTTCATCTGCAATTCGAGCAGCCGGCGCTGGTACTCGCGGTCGAGGAACTGGCGGGTGAGCAGCAGCAAGCCCGCGCCGACGGCCAGCGCGGGCAGTGTCGCGAGCAGCAGGGCCGGTACGAGATCAGGAAAAGTCATGGGCGTTCGGGAAAAAAGAGCGAGCTGGTCGGCCGAAGCGCCGGCCGCCGGGCCAAAGTTCGCCCTCGTTCGTCGCCCGCGCGACGCAGTTGGTCGCGCGTTGGGCCTCGCCCAACCAATCGTCCGGTTTCGGGTTGTGCTGAATGGGAATGAAAGCCCGCTCGCCCCGGTTTGCATCCCGAACCAGCTACCCTCGGCTCGTGAACGAGCGTCGGCCCCTACTTTTGCGACCCCCTGTTGCGAGTTCTTCGTTTCACGATTCATTGACTGGCCTTTCGATCCGACTTTTCCTCCGCATAACTGTTAGATGGCAACTGCAACGCTTGAAGCCGCTCCTGTCCGGACGGCCCCCATTTCGCTCACCGAGCGCGCCTTGGTGGAAGTGAAAAATATCATCACCGAGAAGAATGTTCCGACCGAATACGGCCTGCGCGTCGGCGTCCAGGGCGGCGGCTGTTCGGGGATGAGCTATCTGCTCGGCTTCGATAAGCCGAAGACCAGCGACGAGACCTACGAGCTCGACGGCGTCCTGCTGATGATGGATCGCAAGCACGCGATGTACGTCCTGGGCATGGAAGTCGACTTTCAGGACGGCCTCAACGCCCGCGGCTTCGTGTTCAACAACCCCCAGGCCAAAAGCACCTGCGGCTGCGGCTCGTCGTTCTCGGCGTAAGCGAACAACGCACAACGTTCTAAAGCCTCGGCCATCCGGCCGCGGCTTTTTCGTTTACTTTCGCAACGTCTATCATCCCAATTCCAGACTTTATGCGTCCATTGTTTCTGCCGCTTGCCTTGGTTACAGCGTTCACGGCCCACGCGCAAAAATTCAGTGCGTGGGAGCTAGCCAGCTGGAAGCAGCAGGCCCAGCAAGTGTCCATCACCCGCGACACGTATGGTGTGCCGCACATTTATGGCAAGACCGACGCTGATGCGGTGTTTGGGCTGCTCTACACGCAGTGCGAGGACGATTTCGACCGCGTGGAGATGAACTACCTCGACGCCATTGGCCGGCTGGCGGAGGTGGAGGGCGAAGCGGCGCTGACCCACG
>JBKJUQ010000244.1:0-1698 GCA_046590685.1 Hymenobacteraceae bacterium | reverse complement strand
TCCCTTGCCCGGGATTTAAATCCCGGGCAAGGGAGGGAGCTACGCCCGCCCGGCTAATGTGAGGGCTGGCGTTCCTTTGCGGTCCGCTTTTGTTCTCGCTGATGCCGTTGATTCGTCCCCTTCCGTTTCTGCTCTTTCTGTTCCTGCTGACCGTGGCGGCCCCCGCCCACGCCCAATGGGCGGGCGAGTCGCGCTTCCGCGATTCTTCTACCAAGCCCGCCCCGCCCCGCGCCCCCGCGGCGGCGCTCGTCGGCGCCTACGTCACGCACACCTTCAACGCCTACGAGGGCGACCTGACGCTGGAGACGACCACCGGCACCACCGTGCGCATCCGGCCGTGGGCGGCGGGCGTGGTGAAGGTGGAGATCTACCCAAAAGGGGCACCTCAGCGCCCCGATTCGAGTATCAGCGTGGTGCAGCAGGCCGGCGCCAACCTCGTGGCCGACACCTACTCGACGATGCCGACGCTCGAAGTCGTCTTCCGCGACGGCCTGCGGGTGAGCGTGCGCAAGAACCCGGTGCGCCTCACCTTCCTCGCCGCCAGCGGCGATACGCTGCTCACCGAAACGCCCGGCGGCGCGAGCACCCGTCCGGCCCGGCCGCTGCCGGAGCTGGGGCTCGCCTTCCGGCTGCACCCCACCGAAGCGCTGTACGGCACCGGCGCGCGCGCCATCCCCGCCAACCGCCGCGGCCAGTGGATGCCGCTCTACAACGCCGCCCACTACGCGTACCAAAACGGCGACAACCAGCTCAATACCACCCTGCCGGTGGTGCTCAGCAGCCGCGGCTACGGCCTGTTCGTCGATAACTATTCGGCCGGCTATTTCGACCTCGGCAAGACGCAGCCCAACGAGCTGCGCTACGGCGGCGAGGAGCTGCGACAGCTCGCGTACTTCGTCATCGTCGGGCCGAGCTACGAGCGCATCCTGAACCGCTACACCGCCCTGACCGGGCGCCAGCCGCTGCCGCCGCGCTGGGCGCTGGGGCTGATTCAGAGTCGGTTCGGCTACAAGTCGCAGCGCGAAACGCTGAGCATTCCGCGGAAGATGCGCGCCGCCGGCTTCCCGATGGACGGCCTCGTGCTCGACCTCTACTGGTTCGGCACCATCAAAGACCAGGGCAATCTGGCGTGGCAGCGCGACTCGTTCCCCGACCCCCCGCGGATGATGCGCGAGCTCAAGGACGCGGGCGTCCAGACCATCCTGATCTCCGAGCCCTACGTGATGCGCGCCTCCACCAACGACGACTTCGTGCGCCGCAATGGGCTTGTCGGGACCGACTCCGCCGGGCGGCCCTACACGGTGGCGTCGTTCTGGGCCGGGCCGGCCTCGCTGCTCGATATGTTCAAGCCCGTCACCGACGGCTGGCTGTGGGCGAGCTACAAGGCGCGCCTCGAAGAAGGCGCCAGCGGCTTCTGGAGCGACCTCGGCGAGCCCGAAAACCACCCGACCGAGATCAAGCATCGGCTCGGCTACACCCGGCGCGTCCACAACGCCTACGGGATGGCGTGGGCGCAGATTTACGCCCGCCACTACGCGGCGGAGTTGCCGCATCGGCGGCTGTTCAACCTGGCGCGGTCGGGGTGGGCGGGGATGCAGCGGTTGAGCGTCTTTCCGTGGAGCGGCGACATCCACCGGTCGTGGTCGGGCTTCCAGGCGCAGGTGCCGATTATGCTGGGCATGGCAATGAGCGGCGTGG
>JBKJUQ010000241.1:0-3293 GCA_046590685.1 Hymenobacteraceae bacterium | reverse complement strand
CGCCCACCCGTTGGCGCCGACCTGCCCGTGCAGCTCGACGTGAGCGCCCTGCGCCCCGGCTCCTACGTGCTGGAGATGACCGTCAGCAACGGCGCCACCGTGCGGCGCCGGTTCGTGCGCGAGTAGCGAGGCCGCCTGGTTAACGCACGTTGCGGGCTATGTCGGGTATCCCCGTCAGGGGATACCGTTCGGTAGCAATCCGACGTTTTGAGCCAGCCCGGTCCCCGTCAGGGGATACCCATTCCGCAAGCCGGGTATCCCCTGACGGGGACACGCGGCGTCGTGGGGGGCGATGCTGCTACCGAACGGTATCCCCTGACGGGGACCGGGGCGAAGGGAACAGGCGGGTGGCTACCGAGCGATAGCCCCTGACGGGGACGCGCCAGCTCCTGCGCCACTGGGGCTAGTTGTACTCCTTCAGGTAGCCCATCTCGCGGCGTTTGGCGGCGCGTTCGGTCTCGGTGCGGTAGTTGGCCTCGATGAGCAGCGGCAGGGCCGACAGCACGTCGTCGACCTCGTCCATCACCGTGTTCTTGGCGCCGACCTGCTCGCTCACGGTTTGCGACGAATCGCGCGCCGCGTCGGTGGTGGTCGCGTAGCCGTCGCGCAGGGGCGTCCAGTAGGCGGTGCCGTAGTCGCGGGCGCCGAACCCGTAGGTGGTCAGCGCCTCCACCAGGGCCGCCAGGGCAGCGGCGCGCTCGGTTTGTTTGCGCGGGAGCTGGTGCTGATCGTCGTAGAAGGTGATGCCGAACTCCTCGTAGTACGCCGGCGCGTTCTGCTTCGTGAATTTCTCGGCCAGGTAGCCCTTCACGTAGCCCAGGCCGGCGGTGATCTGCTTGTCGATCTCGCCGAGCGCCAGGGTCAGTTGCGGGCGCTTGGCCGCCGTCTTGTTTTTGAGGGCCACGGCATCGGCCAGGGCCTGTGCGTCGAGGACGAACTCGGCTGGCGTCTTCCAGATCAGCGTGAGCTGCGGGTTGGCCGCCCAGCCCGCGGCCACGCGCAGGCCGAGGGCGGCTTTTTCGTCCTGATCGCGCGGAATCAGGGGATTGGGGTTGGCGGGCGTTTCCGATCCGCCGGGTGGAATGGGTATATCCATGCCGGAGCTGGGGTAAAAGGTGAAAACGAAAGAAAGTCAAATATACGCGCCGCCCGAAACCGGACAAGCACCGGGATGCGCGTTCCGAAGCCCGTCCGGTCCCGGACGAGCCGTGGAATGTGCGTTCCGGTGCCTGTCCGGTCCCGGACAAGCCGTGGGATGCGCGTCCCGGTGCCCGTCCGGGACCGGACGAGCCGTGGGATGCGCATTCCGGCACTCGTCCGGTGCCGGACGGGCCTGCCGCCCACCGCGTAACCCGCCGACCCCACCGGAGCGCCTGACCGCCTCCCCGGCAGCAGCTTCCCGGCGCGGGCAAGCGGCGGCGGGGGAGGTTGTTTTTTGGGGCGCTTACCGGGGCTTGGGATTGGGTTGACTACCTTCCCTGCCAGTTAGCGCACTTTCGGTACGGGCGTAGGTCGAAGCTCCTGCTTCGTCCCCTGACGCTCGGCCGGGCGTCAGGGGACGAAGCAGGAGCTTCGACCTACATGAACCGACGTCGGCTGACCCCGAAACCGCGCTACCGTCCGCCCCACGACCTGCCAGCGGCCCCGCCCCGGATTTGCTTTATGCCTTGCTTTATGACCTGTCGCCGGTTTCTGCTGCTGCTCGTGCTGGGGTGGGCTGCGCTGCCCCACTCTGCCTCGGCGCAAGCGTACTTTAACCATCGCCACGCCCTCGAACCGCGCGGCTACGTGGGGGCGATGGCCGTCATGCCGACCGACAGCGGCTACGTGACTGTTGGATTTGGTACAACTGGCCCGCCGTACGACGTGCAAATTCTGACCGCCTCCTTCGATACGCAGGGGCAGGTGCGGCGCTATCGCCTCTTCAGTCACCGGGCCGGGGTCGGGCTCTCCCCCTGCCAGAGCGGCCCGCTGACGGCTTTGCCCGACGGGGGCTGCTTTATGGCCGCCACTGTCTCGTTGACCAGCACGACCAGCAATGGCCAGCTCTGGCTCTTCACGGCGGCGGGCGACACGCTCTGGACGCGCACGTACTCCCCCGCCAACAGCGGGGGGTACATCGTTCTCAACCAGCAGGGATACATGCCCGCCGACAGCGGCTTTGCCGTAGTGGGTACCGAGCGCTTGAGCGCTACGCAAGCAGATCTGCTCTTGCTGCGCACGGATAAAACCGGCCGGGAGCGGTGGCGGCGCACCTACCGGCAGGCCGGGCAGGGCTACCACGTCGGCACTCACGTGCTGGCCACCCCCGACGCCGGCTTCCTGCTGACAGGCTACTCGGCGCTCAACAGCGGCGGCAGTACGCCCTTCAACGGCGACTGGCTGGTGATCAAGACCGACTCGCTCGGCCAGGAGCAGTGGCGCTACACGCTGGCCACGCCCTACAACGAAACGGCCCAGCCCGCCGTGTGCCTGCCCGGCGGCGGTTATCTGGTGGCCGGCAGCTACGGGGAGCGCTTCATCCTCTTCGGCAACACGGAAAGCCGCCCGCTGCTGGTACGCCTCGATGGGCAGGGCCACGAAATCTGGCGCCGCACCTATGGCGCGGCGGCGTACGGCACAGGCGTTGGCAACCTGCACCTGCTGGCCGACGGCTCGGCCTTGCTGGCCGGGCAGACCTTGGCGCCGCAGCCACTGCCCAACACGGTTGAGGTGATCGGTTTCGCCGTGAAAGCCTGCGCCGCCACGGGCGACAGCGTCTGGTACCGCACCTACCGCAACCTCTATGGTCGCAATAGCCGCAACTACCTGCGCGATTTCACGCCCACGCCCGACGGCGGTTTTGTGGGTACGGGCTTTCTGCATCCGTTCGCGCCCGATACTGGGCCCCAGCCAATCTGGCTCTTCAAGACTGACCGCGACGGCTACATGGAGGCTGGCGGCACCCCGCCGCCCACCGTGGCGTGCCCGCTGCTGGGGATGGCAGCCGAAGAAAAAGTGGCAAGAGCGGGCGTGGACGTGTGGCCCAACCCCGCGCCCGCCAGCGCCCCGGTGCACCTGACGGGCGCCCCCGCCCATCAGCCCCTGACCGTGCTCGACGTCACGGGCCGGCGCGTCGCCACGCTGCCAACCGATGCCAGCGGCGCGGCCACCCTGCCCCCCAGTGCGTTGGTGCCCGGCGTCTACGTGGTGCGCGCCGCCGATGGGCGCAGCCGGCGGCTGTTGGTGGAGTAAGGGGCGGCACGAGGGCGTAGCTCCCTCCCTTGCCCGGGATTTAAATCCCGGGCAAGGGA
>JBKJUQ010000550.1:0-6795 GCA_046590685.1 Hymenobacteraceae bacterium | reverse complement strand
ATCGTTGGCGAGTGGCAGCGTACGCAATACCCGGTGGGTAGGCAGGATGCGCAGATCGTCGGCGGCGGAGTTGGTGAGGTACATCAGGTGGAAGTTCCAGTCTTCTTCGCCGGTGTGGTGCGGCTCGGCCGCCGCGCGGGCGTGGCGGTAGTGCAGCGAACCCTCGTAGCGATGGTGGCCGTCGGCGAGGACGACCGGACCTTCGGCGAGTACGCGCTGAAACAGCTCGATGGCGGCGCGGTCGTGAATGGGCGCCAGGGTATCGCGCACGCCCTGGTAATCTTCCGTCTCGTAGAGCGGCGCCGAGATCGCCTCATCCAGTAGCTCCTCCAGCCGATGAGCCGGGTCGTGGTAGAGCCCGTGGGTCGCGGACGATTGAAACTGGGTGGCCGCCAGCAGCGCCGTGCGGTCGTTGACGGCCGCCGGGATGGTGTCTTCGTGGCGGAGCACGGCGCGGTCGGCCCAGTCGGTGGCGCGGATCAAAGCCAAAAAGCCGCGCCGCACGTACGCCCGCGCGGAGCCGGGGAGCTGAAACGACTGGTAGTAAGCGTAGATGCCCGGGAGCGGGTCCTGCACCAGCACCCCCTCGGCGCGCCAGCGGGCGAGGGTACGGGTGGCGGTGGCGGGGGCATCGAGGCCGTCTTCCGGGCGCGGCACCGAGAGGTGAATGGAGTTGAGCGGTTCGCGGTAAAGAACCTCGCGTTGCCGGTCGGAGACAACGTCGAAGAGGGGCGACGTCAGCTCGCCGATGCGCGGCGTCAAACCAGGGGCGTAGCGCCAGGCGCGGAACGGACGGATATCGGGCATCGGACGGGGGAAGACGACAAAGGTCGGCGCGGCAAACCTTTCGCGGTGGTTGGTCGTTTAGAAAGCGTGTACGTACATACATTTGTGGCAAATCCCTATTCCCCCATGAGTTTTCTTGATTCTTCGGCTTTGCCGACTAAAACCGCCGTCACCGCGCACCCTGTCCACGAGCTGATTCGTCGGCGCTGGAGCCCTCGGGCCTTTTCGGCCCAACCGATTGCCGACGAAGACATGGCAACGCTTTTTGAGGCGGCCACCTGGACCGCCTCGTCGAGTAACTCGCAGCCGTGGGTATTCGGGTATGCTCACCGCGCCGATGAGGCCAACTTCCAACGCCTGCTCGAATGTCTCGTACCCGCCAACCAGGTGTGGGCGCGGCACGCCGCCGTGTTGGTAGTGGCGCTGGCTCGCACCACCTTTCCCACGGGTAAGCCGAATGCCTGGGCGCGTCACGATGTCGGCGCCGCTACCACGACGCTTCTGTTGCAGGCCACGGCGCAAGGGTTGTCGGGCCACGTGATGGCGGGCTTCGAGGCCGATCATACCCGGCAAGCGTTTGCCTTGCCGCCGGACGTGGAGCCCGTCACCTTCACCGCGCTCGGCTATCAGGGGAGTCCTGAAGAGCTGGAAGAACCGAACCGCACCCGCGAGGCGGCCCCGCGCACCCGCAAGCCGGTGAGTGAGATTGCCTTTAAGGGGGTACCTATCCTGTAGCAAATCAGCCTTGCCGCTCCATCTTAATCTCTTGTCAGATGACTGTCTATCACCCCGCCGCCACGCGCGGCCACGCCAGCCACGGTTGGCTTAATTCCTACCATACGTTCTCCTTCAGCGGCTACCACGACCCGACGCGGATGAGCTTCGGGCGGTTGCGAGTGCTGAACGACGATAGCGTCGCGGCGGGTCAGGGCTTCGGGGCGCATCCGCACGCCAACATGGAGATCGTGAGCATTCCGCTGGAGGGCGACTTGCGCCACCGCGACTCCACGGGGCGGCACGAGATCATTCGGCAGGGCGACGTCCAGATTATGTCGGCTGGCACGGGGATTCAGCACTCGGAGGTAAATGCCAACGCCGACCGCCCCGTCAAGTTTTTGCAGCTCTGGGTGCTTCCCAAGGAAGCCGATATTGCCCCCCGCTACGAGCAAAAGTCGTTTCCGCCGGAAGGGCGGGAGGGGCGGTTTCAAGCCGTGGTTTCGCCGACGGACCCGACGGCGGTCTGGATCAACCAGGATGCGGTGTTCTCGCTCGGCCGCTTCGCGGCGGGACAGGAGGCCGCGTATGCGGTCCAGTTCCCCGGCAACGGCGTCTACGCGTTCGTGCTCAGTGGCGAGCTGACCATCAATGGACAGGCGCTGCACCCGCGCGATGGTCTGGGCGTGAGCGAGACGCCAATGCTTACGGTCCGCGCCGACTCAGCCGCGGAGGTCCTCCTCATCGAAGTGCCGATGCGGTGAGTTAGTACTTAGTATCTGGTACTTGGTATTTAGACTGGATACGGTTACGCGGTCTTAGTACCAAGTACCAGATACCAAGTACCACCAGCTACTTAGCCGCTAACGCGACGGTTACGGAGTTCTTGAGGGCTGGTACGGTTTGGAGGTAGGCGTAAATCGCGCGCGTCTCTGAGTCAGACAAGCCACTGTGTGGCATCATAGGGTAGCGGAGCGGGGTGCCGTCGTGGCGCTGCCCGAAGCGCACGGCCCGCACGAAACTTTCCTCGGAGTAGTGGGCAGCAAGGCCGGTGGCTTCGTCGGGCGTCAGGTTAGCTGATAGGACGGTCTGGCGCTCGAGGTTCACCATCGGATTGCCGCCGCCGTAGTAGCCCTTCGATTTCTCGGGGTGCTGGCGGTCCTGATCCTTGAAGTCGGCGGAGTGACACGCGTAGCACGCGACAACGTCATCGGCGATGTAGCGCCCGTAGGCGATACGGTCGGTGGTGTCGGGGGCCACTATCGGGCGGGTGGGCGCCGGCAAGGGCTTCATGACCGTGTTGGTGAGCGCCTTGAGCAGGAAGTTGAACTGGTTGGGGTGCGAGGGCGTGGGGTCGGGCTGGACGACCGGATCGCTGGAGCGCAGCCAAGCGACCACGGCCTGGATGTCGGCGTCGGCCATGTTCGGAAACTGTGGCATCACCACCGTGAAACGCCCGTCGCGCCGGACGCCCGTGCGGAGCATATGCACGATCTCGGCATCGGTCCAGGCTCCGATACCGTGTTCCTTGTCCTGGGTGATGTTGGCCGTCCAGACTTCCCCGAACTCGGCCGGCAGATCGGGCATCAGCTTGCCTTTCAGGGGCTGACCGGGCGTACCGTGGCACTGTACGCAGAGCATCGAGGCGATTTTCTGGCCGCGCAGCACCTGCGCTTCGGTGCGGGCCACGGTGAGGGGGGCGGGCTTGGGCGGATCGTAGGTCGGCACGCCGCGCGCCCCGACGAAGGTGGCAAAACCGGCGACCGCCACCACGATCAGCAACACGAGGGCGCCAACGAGGCGAAGAACTTTTCTCATCAGCGTAAGGTGGGGAAAGGGCCAAGTGAAGAAAAACTTTTGCAAGTATAAGATTTTTCTGCACCCGGGACCAAGTCACGCTTGAATAGTAGTACTTCGGGGGCTCGTTGCGCCCGTTTGCGGCCGGTCCGAAAACAAGAAACCCGCCCGAGCTAAGCTCAGGCGGGTTCGGAAAGGGCGGGTGGCGCTGCGAGGCAAGCGCCGGGCGCGCTCAGGTCTTTTGCTTTTTCTTCTTGGCGGCCGGGAATAGCACGTTGTTGAGGATGAGCCGGTAACCAGGTGAGTTGGGGTGGAGTGCCAGATCAGTCGGCTCTTCCTCTACCATATGCTGGTAGTCTTCGGGGTCGTGGCCACCGTAGAACGTCCAGGTGCCTTTGCCGAGGTTGCCATGGATGTAGCGCGCCTCGCCGATGGCCTTGTTGTCGCCCATCACGAGCACGTCTTTCTTGAGCGTGCGGGTGCGGAAGGCCGTCGTCTGGCCCATAAACCCGTGGATGGTCTGGGTATGGTCCTGGCAGAGCATCGTGGGTACGGGGTCGTACTTGGCCGAGAAGGAGAAGAGCTGGAAGTAGTCGTTCGCCTCGCCCACGCCACGCTCGGGTTGCTGCATATCAATGTCGGCAAACTCGTAGATGTACGGGTTGCGCTCGAGCTTGAAGTTCTCAAAGGCGAAGGTCTGGCTGAAGTCGAGCTTCGACTGAGCCGCCGGGTCGCCGGGGTCGCCGTCGAACATCGCTTCGCAGATGTCGGTCCCGTGGGCGGCGAGGGCGATGTCGTAGGAGTCAGTCGCCGAGCACATCGCGAACAGAAACCCGCCGCCGGCCACGAATTCGCGCATCTTCTGCACCACCGTCAGCTTGAGCTTGGAGACTTTGGCGAAGCCGTGACGGGCCGCCGTGCTTTCCGCCTCGCGCTGCTGCTCGATGTACCACGGCCGCGTCCGGAAGCTGGCGTAGAACTTCCCGTACTGCCCCGTAAAGTCTTCGTGGTGGAGGTGGAGCCAGTCGTACGTCGGCAGCTTGCCATCGAGGACTTCGTCGTCGAAGATGATCTCGTACGGAATCTCGGCGTAGGTGAGGACCAGGGTCACGGCATCGTCCCAGGGCTGCTTGCTCTTGGGCGAGTACACGGCGATCTTCGGCACCTTTTCGAGCTTCATCACCTCCATATTCGCCTCGGGCGACGCGATCTCGGCGAGCACCTCGTTGTACTGCGCGTCGGAGATGAGCTGGAAGCTCACCCCGCGAATCGTCAGCTCGCTCTGCGCCTGCCCCGACGCCTTAAAGGCGAACGACCCGCCGCGGTAGTTGAGCAGCCAATCCACGGGCTCCTCGTGCCGCAGCATCCAGAACGCGATGCCGTAGGCTTTCAGGTGGTCTTTCTGCGCCTCGTCCATGGGCACCAGCAGGGTGGAGGCACGGGTCAGCGCGGGGGCGAGCAGCAGCGCCAGCGCGGCAACGAGCGAACGGAGAGTCATCGGCAAAGCAGAAACGGAGAGGGAAGCGCCATCGGCTGCCATGCTGGCGCCCGGTGGCCTCGCACAAACTTACTCCGGGGCCGCCGGGTTCGCCGCCGCGCCCGCGCAAAGCGAAAGGAGTTTCGAAGCCGTCTGGCGATTGCCACAGGACTTACGCACTCGTGCGCCGGGGTATCCCCTACGGGGACAACGATTCGTGGAAAACTCCTGATTTCTACCGAACGGTATCCCCTACGGGGATGCCAAGAAGCGCTGTTCAGAGGGTAAACTACTCGGGTGCGTAAGTCCTGTGCCAGATCATATCCGGAGTGCTCAAGGGGTCATCTGGCGATTGCCAGATCGTATCCGGAGGACTCAAGGGGTCGTCTGGCAATTGCCAGGTCCTGTCCGGAGTGCTCAAGAAGCCGTCTGGCGATTGCCAGATCTTATCCGGAGTGCTCAAGGGGGCGTCTGGCGATTGCCAGATCATATCCGGGGTGCTCAAGGGGTCATCTGGCGATTGCCAGATCGTATCCGGAGTGCTCAAGGGGGCGTCTGGCCATGGCCACCTGCCAAAGGAGGATAGCCTTTCCAGGTTTGGTCTAGCCAGAGACGCCGCGACCGGTTTGGGTTGGGCTATTCCTACCCGCTATCTTCCTGCTCTCATTGTTTTCCTTGCTTTCCGTTCCTGCCCTGATGATGCGCACCTTTACCAGCTTATCGGTCCTGCTGGCGCTGGCCGCCAGCCCCGCCCTCGCCCAAACCACCGGCGCTGACTGGCGCCCGTTCCGGGTTGGGCACACCTACACCTTCGAAGTCAATACCGCGCCGGTGCAGCTCGAAACTGTGCGGCTGGCCGCGGGCCGGGTCGTGGGAGCTGATTCGGTGTATGATTTTGCCAGTTTTTACCGGCCGGCTACGTCGAACGAAGTGTACCCGCCGGCCTGCCCACCAAGTGGTTATCCGATCTTTCGGTTGGAGCGCAATACCCCCTTCGGGGCGGAGCTGCTGGTGCCCGCGCAGGGCCATTATCAGCTGCGCTTTACGGACAGCGAGGCGTATACGCTCCCGCGCCGCGCCCTCGCCGTTGGGGCCAGCTGGCCGTTCGCCCCGGGCATCACCGCGACCGTGATGCTCCTCGAAGTGCAGCTGGTCGGCACGGCCAGTATCCGCGATTCAGTTATGACGGCGACGCTTTCGGGTGGGGGAGAAGTGATGCTCAGCAAGTCGTTCGGGCTGCTGAACGCGCCTGATCTGCGCACGCTGTCGAGGGCCTCGCCGCTCGCGTTGCACTTGCTCACGATCCCTGAGCGCGGCCTGGGCGGCCTGCCCAACGACACGCCCCCGGACTGGCAGCCGGGCGATTCGGTCGTCTGGCACAGCACCGAATCGTCGTCCGCATTTTTATGCGGGGATAACTATGATCTGAAACGTTACCTCACGCGCACCCTCTCAGCTACTGGCGATACGATTGTGTACACCGGGGTGCGACAGGCAATGGGTAGCAGCACGGGCGCGCCCGGTTGTGGCGCGCCGGCGGGGGTCTTTGTAGGGAGCCTGATCGCGTTTCGGGAAGAACGTTTGATGAGTAGGCCGGCATCTTACCCCGGAGTGTTGCTGCGACAGGCCACCACGCAGCCGCGGGAAGTGAATACGGAAGCCTATTATCTGCCGGTCACTGCTACCACTTGTATCGGCGGCTGGCGCTATCGGTATGAAGGATATCTAGGCGTGGACTCGTGCCGCCAAACGCTTGACACGGCGCCCGACTTTGGCGGTTGGTATGAAACGGTATCTGGCTTCGGTACCGTACGGGCCGTTTCCGTGTACTCTGAAGGCAGCATTGTCTGGTTTCGGCTCAACGGTCAGACCTGCGGCAGTCGCCCAGAAGCTTTACGCTTGTTGCTTTCCACCCCCAAGCTCCTGCCGGCTGAGGCCGTGCAACTCTTTCCTAACCCTGCCGCTACCGCAGCCCGCCTGCGTCTGACCGGCACGAAAGGCGGCGCCTTGACCCTGACCGC
>JBKJUQ010000314.1:0-1748 GCA_046590685.1 Hymenobacteraceae bacterium | reverse complement strand
CGCGTGAACGGCACGGCCGGCACGATTACCGGTACACCTACCGCTACCAGAGTCACCTTCACGGTAGGGGCGGGCAGTACGACGGGCGTGGTGAGCGTGACCGCCGTGGGCGGCAGCACCGCGACCGGTACGCAGACGTTCAGCGTGTGTCGGCCGCAGGCCATCGCCCAAAACATCACGGTGCAACTGAGCGCGACGGGCACGGCGACCATTACAGCCGCGCAGGTCAACAACGGCAGCACGGCCAACTGCGGCTTCGCGACTGGCGGCGGCTTGAGCGTCTCGCCGAGTTCGTTCACGTGTGCCAACGTCGGCGCCAACACCGTAACCCTGACCGTGACGGATGCGAGGGGTGCGACGAGCACGGCCACGGCTACGGCTACGGTGGTAGCGCCGCCAACGGCGACCTTCAGCTTGAGTCCGACGATGGGCACGGTTGGCCAGACGGTGACGGCCACAGGCACGAATCTGAGCGGCGCGACAGCGCTGACGGTGAACGGGGCGGCGGCGGCGATCAGTAACCTGACGGCGACGGGCTTCAGCTTCGTGGTGCCGAGTGGAGCAGCCAACAGCGGTGACGTGGTGCTTTCGCTGCCGTGCAGCCAGAGCGCGACGCAGCCGCTGAGTGTGTGCCGGCCGCAGGCCATCGCCCAGGATGTGAGCGTTGAGCTGGGCGCCGATGGGCTGGCGACGGTCACGGCCGCGCAAGTCAACAACGGCAGCACCGCGAACTGCGGCTTCGCGACCGGCGGCGGCTTGAGTGTCTTCCCGAACAGCTTTACCTGCGCCAATCTGGGGATCAACACAGTAACCCTGACCGTGACGGATGCCTCAGGCGCTACCAGCACCGCCCCCGCCACCGTGACGGTAACGGCCCCCGCCGCTACTCCAACCACCACCTGGACGGGCTCTTTCAACACCACCTGGAACGATTGCCGCAACTGGAGCTACGGTAAAGTACCTGACGCGACGACCAATGCCGTAATCCCGGCGGTAAGTGCTAACCAGTATCCAATTCTGACTTCCGGCACGTACGACGTACAGGGCCTCGCCCTGGCCTCCGGGGCGGCGCTGACGCTGAACTCCGCCGCAACGTTGCAGATTAACGGCGATTTGACCAACAACGGCGCTACGCTCAGCCTTGATGGAACCGTGACCTTTACCGGCGCCGCGCCGACCCAGACGCTGGGAGGGGCGGCATCTACGACCTTCAGTACGCTGCTGGTGAGTAAGACGAGCGGTAACGTAACGCTGGGTGCGGATGCAGTCGTCAACACGGCGCTTACGCTCAATGGCGGTACACTCATCACTACTAGCTACCGCGTAACCCTAGGCAGCGCGGCGATGATCGCGGAAAGCGAAACGAGCTACGTGAGCGGCAAAGTATCCATCGCCCGGACGCTGATGCCCGGTAGCGCCGAAAGCTTCGGTGGAATCGGCCTCACGCTCACGCCGGCCGCCGGCTCCACCAGCCCCGGCCTGACGGCGGTAGACCGCGTGACGAACGTCGACATCTCAGGCGCGGGCATCAACGCCATTCTGCGCTACTTCAGCATTGAGGCCGCCACGTCCACGGGCCTTGACGTGACGGTGGTCTTCCGCTACCTCACCCGCGAGCTGAATGAGTTGAGTCCGTCCGCGCTGACGTTGTTTGATTCAACGAGCCCCTCCGGGCCGTGGGTTGATCAGATGCCGGTAACGAGCGACCCCAATGCGGTTACCAAGACGGGCATCACTTCTTTCTCGGT
>JBKJUQ010000280.1:0-13028 GCA_046590685.1 Hymenobacteraceae bacterium | reverse complement strand
CCGCTCCCGATCAACGCCCCGGGGCAGCCCTTTACTCTGGTGGTATAGGGGCAGACACTTCAACTCTTCTTTGTAGTACTCGCGGTATAACTGCAGCGCCTGGAAGCGTTTGTCTTTGCTGCGAATCCTCTGCAACTGGCCGACTGCCTTTTGTATGAGCGCCTGAGAATGATACTCCACGCTCTGGACCCATACGGTTGGCCAGTTCTTTCGATCAACTTCCGCTTCCACGGGGTGAAGTAGCGGTTGGGCCGTCTTTTTTGCTTTGGTGCTCACGGGTTGGTAGTGTTAGCCGTCAAAATTGCGTAGGCGAGAGGGTCTTCCCCAAGTGGCCGCAAATTTTTTACAATCTTCCCCCAAATCTTCCCCCGAAAAACAAATGGCCTGTAAGACGTTGTCTTACAGGCCATTATATGTAATATGGTAGCGGGGACAGGACTCGAACCTGTGACCTTTGGGTTATGCTTCCCACTACGGCTTTGGCCGCTGCCGACTACTCGGCATTTGTGGGCTGGACTGTCTCTTCACCTTCGACTTGCGTCGGTCAGGTGCCTACCATTCAGTCTCTACACCTTCCTCAACCGAAGCTGAGGCTTGGCTCGGGATTACCGCACTACCGGCTTCCCCGAATTTGGCAAGTGAACACCGAGTCATTTCTGTCTCGGCCGCCCGCTGCGTCAACAACATCCAAGCGTCTCGGTAATCCGCAGAGCGCGGTTTACGTTGACGTTTGTCGGTTTCGATCAAGTGGATCTCGGAACCGTAACTAATAAATACCTTAACCGGAAACACATACGCCGTAGCAATTTCATCAATCCAGGCAATTGCAAAGTCGAAATCGGCTTCGCAGTAGCAGGAACGGACCATTTGACGTCGATTGGTCTTGGTGCGGCGGGTATCTACGACGTAGTTATTACGAGTAGAATCCAACCAGGCACTTTTAACCTGAATCTTGAGCAAATGCCCCTTGATGTCAATCACTAAGTCGTACGGTAACCGATCGCCAACTGGCCGGAGAACTCCCCAACCTCGTTTAAGCGCCTGAAAAATGACTGCCTGTTCGGCAATGTCCCCTTTCAGCTTTGTATCCATCGGTTTGCTGATGATCGCAGATAATCTTGAGCCCAACGAGCTACCAACTGCTCCACCCCGCACTCTACGCAAATGGCCGATTGCCGCTTGCGTGCTGCAAAGGTACACCGCCAACCCGTCAAGGTTCAAGCCCGGCGCGAAAAGAAATCCTGGTGGCTCATCAACCGCTTAACGGTCAGCCTCCGAAAGCTGTACAATCAGCTGAATCTGTGGTCAGAAGCGCCCGGTGATACCGAAGTGAATCTTGCCGCGCGTCAGGGTCGGCGCCTGGCCGGTGGCCCGCCCGACGGCGTAGACAAACTGAAACACCCCCGCGCCGGTGCTGAAGGTGAGGCCCAGGCCCGCGCCGCCGGGCCAGTCGCGCGCACGCGCCGCGGAAGCGGGCGGAGTACGGTCGCGCCGGTAGTAGCCCTGGTCGGCGAACAGAAACACGTAGGCATCATCGCCGGTGAAGACGCGGTACTCGGCCGTCAGGACAGCGTAAGACGAGACGAAGTACTGCCACTCGTCGAACCCGCGCAGCGTGGCCAGGCCACCAAGGCGAAACAGGTCGTTGTCGAAGAGCCGGTCGGCGTTGTAGATGCCTTCGGCCCGCAGCCGGGTGAGCAGCGTGGCCGACCGGCCCGTGCGGGTGTAGCGCTCGACCCGCACCCCGCCGTTGAGCTGGCTGGTGCGCGGCCGGACGGTCGCGTACAGCGCTTCGGGCACGTCGGGGTTGCGCCGGATGGTCTTGTTGCCGGCCGCCCCGGTGGCGCTCAGGTTCCAGCCGCGCCGGGGAAAAAACGGGTCGTCGAGGGCGTTGAAGGCGTAGGTGAGGCCGTAGTTGGGGTAGCGCGAATCGACGTTGAGCGGCAGCGCGGTGAGGGTTCGGAAGCTCGAATCGGACAGGAGGCGCGAGGCGCGAAACTCCGCGAAAAAGCTGACGCGCCCGCGCCGGGCCGTGGGGTACGCAAACTCGATGCGCGGGCGGGTAGTGACGAACTGATTGGCCTGCCGGAGCAGATTGAACGTGGCGATCAGCTCCAGCGGCGAGCCGAGCAGGCCGGGGTGCGCGTAGCCGGCGTTGAGGGAAGTGGAGTTCGCGTCGGCTTTGCGCCAGTTCAGGTTCAGGCTCTTGCCGCCGCCTTTGATGTTGCGCAAGGCCAGGTTCACCTCACCCGTCACCTGCACGCGCTTGGCGCCCGGCGCCGGATTGTTGGCCGGCAGGACGCCCACGATGCCATCGAACTGGTTGGCGCGGCGGTCGGCGAGGAAGAAGGTGACGCGCGCACGCTCGGCGGCAAACCGGATGCGCGGCGCGGCGGTGTTTTGCAGGTAGGGGAGCTGCCGCAACAGGCGCGTCGCCGCCACCAGCCGGGCCTGGCTGTACGGCTGCCCCGGGAAGATCTGCAGATACCGCGACAAAAACCCCCGGCTGATCGTCGCGTTGCCTTCCACGAGCACCGAGTCCATCACGATCAGTGGCCCGCGCTCCAGCCGCAGGACGGCCGACAGGCGATCGACCGGCGCGCCGAGCCACTGCACCGAATCGAGCCGCACCTGCGCGAAGGGATAGCCGTGGTCTTCGCACTCTCGCAGAATCGCCTGCTGCAAACGCACCAGCTCCGCCGGCTGGAGGGTCTGGTTGCGCAACAGCCGCTCGCGGAAGCCCGCGCGCTGCAACAGCCCGTCGGGCACGTCGTCGGTGGCGCGCACGGTGGCCCAGCGCAGGCGCGGCCCCACGTGCAGCGTCACGCGCAGGCTATCGCGGGTGGGCCAGTAGAGCGAATCGGCGGAAGCCGTCAGGTAGGCCTCCGCCCGCAGGGCAAATACCACGTCGCGCACGGCCGCCAGCGCGGCGAGCGAGTCGGGCGCGGTGACCGGCAGACGCACCCGCCGCAGGGCAGCCCGATCGGCTACGCCCCAGTGCAGCCGCACCGCTTGCGCCCGGACGCTTAATCCGAACCCACTGGCCAGTAGCAGCCCGAACAGGAAAAGCGTTTTCCGCAAGCGAGAAAGGGCGAGTAGGAGATCTTGGCCCGGGGCCGAAAGGTCGGTCGAAACGTCGGAACCCGCCGGTTTGGTGCGGCCCGAGGCGCTACATTCGCTCCCCATGCCGTGGCTCCTCTTCTTCGTCTTCGAGACGATCGTGTACTTTCTGCTCCGGACGGTGTTCGGGGGCGTAGCCGTTACCGATCAGGAAACGCCCAACATCACCATTTCGCATAACTGGGCGGTGGCGATGTGGTTTATCCTCGGCCACCTGGCCCTGACGGTGGCCGCGTACCTGCTGCTGAGCCAGCGCATGGCGCAGAAGCACCGCGGCCAGGTGCTGCCGTGGTTCTGGCGCTCGCTGCTGGCGATGGTGGTGGAGCTGTTTGTGTTGATGGGGTAAGCAGCACTATTCCTACCAGGAAAGTAGCGCACTCTCGGGGCAGGAGTAGCGCACTCTCGGGGCGGGAGTAGCGCATGGCAGGAGCCGCGATAAGCTATGCGGCCATCGGTTTACTAAAGCCCAGCACCTGGTCATTGCTTATTACGCTCCGCGATAACGCTTATGCAGGACCCGCATAAGCAATGGGCCGGAGCGCGGTAAGCAAGGGCGTGCCGCGTAACCCGCCGCCCCGCCGGCCGGTACTTGCGGGGCAATGACGCGCTCCATTCTCTTTTTCGGCAACTCCCTCACGGCTGGCTACGGCGTGGGGGGAGCGCTGGCGTTTCCGGCGTTGCTGCAAGCGAAGCTCGACGGCGAGGCCCTCCCCTACCGCGCGATCAACGCCGGGCGGTCGGGCGATACGAGCAGCGCCGGGCGGGCGCGGCTCGCCGAAACCCTCGCCCGGCACCCGCGGCCCGATGTGTTCGTGCTCGAGCTGGGCGCCAACGACGGCCTGCGCGGCCACCCGCCCGCCACCACCCGCGCCAACCTTGAGGCCATCCTCGCGACTGTCCGCCAAGAGCATCCGGCAGTACGGTGCCTGTTGCTCGGGATGGCGCTGCCGCCGATTCTGGGCGGACCTATTGGAGCCGCGTTCAGCGGGCTGTTCGGGGAGGTGGCGGCGCGGCACAACTGCGCGTTCGTGCCGTTCCTGCTCGACGGCATCATCCTCAACCCCGCCCTCACCCTCCCCGACCGCCTCCACCCCAACGCCGCCGGCCAGCGACAAATGGCCGACGTGGTGTGGGCCGCGCTGCGCCCGATGCTGCTCACCGAGCCGCCGGCCACCAGCCTGTAGGGGCGGGCCTTGTGCCCGCCCGTTCGGCGGTTTGCCTGGTGTGCGGGCGGGCTATATAATCCCTCTCCCCGAATGGTACGTACCATTCGGGCAAACGGTACCGTCCTTTTGCGCAAGTGGTACGTACCACTTGGGCGGATGGTACGTACCACTTGCGCGGGCGGGCACAAGGCCCGCCCCTACGATGATGACTGAATACGCGCTACGGCCGCCAGACGCGCAGATGATCAATCAGGGCGGTGTTGATGCCGGCGGCGTTCATATTCTCGTCGCCGGGCTCGAAGGAGAGCGTGACGGTGTGCGCGCCGGCGGCCAGCTCCACTAGATTCGTATTCGACCAGCCCCACTCCGACCACTCGCCCGCGCCGCGCTGGGGCATCACTACCGGCCCCGCTTCTTTACCGTCGACCTTCAGCGTCCGCAGCGCGCATTTGTTGTCGGTATTGACGGGGCCGGAGCCGTTGGCATAGCGGAAGTCGAGGGCGTAGCGGGCGGCCTTCGGCACCTTGAAGCTCAGGGTGAGGGCGCGGTTTTCGGTGCGACTCAGCACGGCGAAGCCGGCACCGGTATAACCCGTCGGCTGCACCTTATCCGGGCCGGATTTGACTTGCTTACTCGGTTCCACGCTCGCCACCAGCGCGGTGGCGGGCACAGGCGCCGGCTCGGGCGGAAAGGCTTCGGTGATGGGCTCGACGTAGCGCACGGGCGGGCCGGCGGGCAGCGGCGTATTGTCCAGCTCGATCATCAGCTCGTGCGGGCCGGTGAGGGTGGCGACGATTTCAGCCTTTGGCATCGGCTTACCGTCGAGCATCACGCTCTTCACCTGATTGCCCGTGCCGCGCAGCCGCAGCGTGAGGGTAGCGCCACGGTAGCGGAAATTCGTCAGCGTCTTCTCGCCTGTGTAGGCGGTCGGTACGCACGGCGCGAAGACGAGCTTATCGGCTTGGAATTCCATCCCGAAAAACACCCGCGTCACCATCGCCAGGTTGCCCGCCACGCTCCAGAGCTGCCGGTCGGAGTTGGTTTCGGTGCCCTTGAAGTCGCCATCGAAAGCGTTGACATTCTCCTTGTTGGAGAGGAAGAGCGCCGCTGGTCGATACAGGGCGGCCAGGCCGTGCGCAAGCGACTCACCCGCGGCGTTTTTTGCCAGCGCCCAATTCCAGTACGCCTGCACGAACGGCCAAACCGTCTGATTGTGGTACGGCGGCACGTCGGGAATGCCTGGCCAGATGGTGGGCACGCCCCACTTAAGCGCGGGAGCGTTTTTGATGATGCTCGCGGCGCGCTCCGGTGGAGCCACGCTGTAGATTACGGCCAGCGCTTCGCCGAGCCCTTCCCAGCGGTCAGATAGCTGGTTAGCGAAGGGCCGGCCGTAACGGAATTGGCCGTAGTAGCCTTTCTGGTCAGACCAGAGCTGTCGATTGATCTGGTGACTCAACGTATCCGCTAACTCTTGCCAACCACCGCCAAATCGCGTCATTTTGAAACGTTCGTAGTCTTCAGCCATTTTGCCGAGAACGTCTTCCATCTGACAGCGCACCTGCGCGAACACTACGTTTGTCCCCAGGCAACGCGATTCGTAAATATCCACCGGCTGCATCCAGCGCGGGTATGTTTGCTGCCTCCAATCCAGAAATGATGACTCTCCGTGTACCAATTCGGGCCACGGTGCTGTAACGCGCTCATCGTGTGTCATTGATTTGGCGATGACATCGTAAGCGTACGTCAGCCACTTCTTATCGCCCGTCGCCACGTACACTTCCCAGGCAGCCAGCGCCCACGTCTGCCGGTCGCTCGACACGGGCCACGCCCCACCGGTGCCGGTATCTTGAATGATGCGCCCGTCGGGGGTCACTTTACGGCGGAGCGAGTTCATCCCGATATCGGGCCGCAGGTGCGCAAGGCTCAGCACGATGCTGTAGGAGATGTCGCGGGTCCAGACCCCGTCCCACTTCGCGCCGGCCATAAACGTCTGGTCGGGCCGAATGTCGAGCAGCATTTCCTCCAGCGACAGGTTCCAGAGCGCGTCCACCAGCGGCTGGTCGGAGCGGTACTGCGGCAGGGCGCTGAGGTCCTGGGTCAGCTTCCACTCGCGGGTTTCCGGGGTTTTAGGGCTGCCGCCGGGATTGAGCAGGATCTCGATCTCGTAGAGGCCGTCGCCGTCGGGGTCGGTGAGCTGATACTGCGGCCGGGCGGCGAGGTTATCGAAGTCCCAGCCGAGCGGCTCCGAGCCCCCCGCCACGAACACCCCCTTGAACTCCGCCTGATTGATGCGCTGCCCGTTGAAGGTCTCGAAGTAGCCTTTCGCCTTGAAGCCGGCCAGCACGGGCCGCAAATCAAGCCGCAGCTTCAGGCGCGTATCGGCTTCGAGGAAAGACCCCGCCGGCACCGGCGTCTGCTGCTTGAGCAGCTTGCCAAACTCGATGACGGGCGCCGTCACCAACCGGCCCGCTTCAGGAAAAAGCACGAGCGCGTGATTAACGCCGACGGGCAGCTCGTTGTCACGTCCGTTAAGCGCAAACTTGAATTGCAACTCCCGATTGAACGTGCGGTTCGCCGGACTCTGGTAAGTACTGGTGAGGTGCGTCGGCGAAACGGCCCGCGCCACGTACGAGCCCTGCTCCACCCGATCGGGCCAGACGGTAAACGATTCGGATTGATAAAGCGGCACGGCCGACACCGCCGCGGGCACCGATACGGTAGGAAGAGCAGACACAACAGCAGAGGTCAACGGGGGCACCGGGCGAGGCCGCCCGCCGGAGCAGGCCATCAGCCCAGCCAGCGTCCCCGGCAGCAGCAACGCGAGCAGAAGCGAGCGGTTCATAAAAAAGCCCGCCGCGACCAGTAAGGGGCGCGGCGGGCTAAATGTAGCGCGAGCCCCGGGCTCGCCGGGTCGCTTACGACCTTAATACGTTACCGGAACGGCTACTTCGACGTTGTCCCACGTCATCCGAAGCGTGGCTTTACCGGGCGCGTCCTCGCGAAAGGCCATGCTGAAAGCTTCCTGCGGGTCGGTCGCAGCCTTCACCGCGGCGGGGATGCGGGCTACGTCGTTTTTGGTTGAGTACGCATAGGCGCCCCACCGCTCGGTGTCGGAAGACACGATAATCGTCCACTCCTTTTCACCGGGCACGCTGTACAGCGCATACGTGCCGGCGGCGAGCTTCTTGCCACCGAGCGTGATGGGGCGGTAGACCCGCAGCTCCACGCTCTCGTTCGCGCCCATCCGCCACACCTTGCCGTAGGGCACCAGGAACGTGGTATCGGCGCCGAAGATCCGCCGGCCGGCTTTCAGCGGGCGGCTGTAGAGGACGCGCGCAGCGGGCGTGGGGTCGCCGGGCTTTTCGCGGAACACGGCATCGCGCGGGAGCCACGCGGCATCGAGCACGCTCTTATCGATCTTGGCGAAATCGGGCCGCTTCTGGCCTTCCTGGGCTTGAGCGGTGAGGGTCGCCCCAAATACTAGAGCGGCTAAGCCGCCAGCCATCAACAATTGACGCATCGCGAGAAATGAAAAGTGAACGTGTAAGAAGTACAAAAGAACGGGTCCGGCACCTAACCAGCCGCCAGAACGGCCGCGCGCCCAGCCCCAGGCACCAAAAAAGGGCTGCCGTGGGCAGCCCTTTTTTGTTTTTTATCGACTCGGCGTATTAGCGCACAATCTCCAGCCAACCTTTCCAGTCTTTGCCGTCGGCGGCTTTGAGGTGGTAGTAGTACGTGCCAGCGGGGAGGTCATCGCCCTTCCAGTTCTGCTGGTAATTCTCCACGGCGTATACCTCGCGGCCCCACCGGTTGAAAATGCGCAGGTTGAGGGCCGAGTTACTGACTGCGGCGCTGAACGTTTCATTCAAGCCATCCCCGTTCGGCGTGATGACGTTGTACACGATCGGGGCCGTCACGACCACTTTGCCGATCTCGGCCACGCCCGTCTGACAATTGGCCACGCCGTACGTGACCGCCAGCGTAACCGTGAAAGTACCCGCCGACTCATAGGTATGCGTGGGGGCAGCTAACGTGCTGGTTTGCCCGTCGCCAAAATTCCAAAGCCACGCCGTCGCTTCCGGAACCGTCGAATTGAAGTTCGTGGTAAGCGGCGCGATGCCGGTTACCTGCGAAATCGTCCCAGTAGCCTGCGCTGGCGGCACTACCGTGATAGTCGAGGTAGCAACTGCGAAACACTCGCCATTCGCGCTGAAGCCCGTTACGGTATAGGTGGTCGTCACGGCGGGCGTGGCGGTTACCGTCGAATCCGTCGTGCTGCTCAACCCGGCGGCCGGCGACCATTCGTAGCGATCAGCTCCCGTCGCGGTGAGCACCGTAGAGCCCCCCTCACACAAGCTTGGTTGGGCCACGCTGGCCAGTACGACCGGCTGCGGCGTCACGACGATCGTCACCGTGTCGGTCAGCGAGCACTGGCCATTGAAGCCCGTTACGATGTAGGTAGTCGTCACGGCGGGCGTGGCGATTACCGTCGAATCCGTCGTGCTGCTCAGCCCCGCCGCCGGCGACCACTCGTAGCGGTCAGCCCCCGTCACGGTGAGCGTGGTAGAACTTCCGGAACACAGGCGTGGCTGGGCCACCGTGGCTAGCGTAACCGGCTGCGGTGTAACCATAACCGTCACCGTATCGGTCACGGCGCACTGGCCATTGAAGCCCGTTACGATGTAGGTGGTCGTCACGGCGGGCGTAGCCGTTACGACCGGGTCGGTCGTGCTGCTTAGCCCCGTGGCCGGCGACCACTCGTAACGGTCAGCCCCGGAAACGGTCAGGGTAGTCGACTCGCCCGCACAGAGGCTTGGCTGCGCCACGCTCGCTTGCGTGGTAGGACGGGGAGTTACCTCCACTCGAACGGAGACGGTGTCGGAACAAACCCCGTTTGCCACGATCACCTGATAAGTAGTCGTGACGAGGGGCGCAGCGCGCACCAGCGAGTCGGTGGTGCTGCTCAGCCCCGTGGCGGGCGACCACATGTACGTAGCCCCGCCGCTGGCGGTGAGCGTGAGGGTGTCGCCGGAGCAGATCGGAGTCTGTACCGAGGCGACGACCGCCCCCAGCACCGTTACCGCAGTAACCGGCAGCGAGCTGATGGTCACGTTGCCGAACGGGTCCGTAATGCGGAGTGTCGCGACGAACGTCGACGCCCCCGGCGTGAGGGGATTGTAGACGTGCGTCGGAGCAGGATCGGTGCTGGATGTGCCATCCCCAAAATTCCAGAAGAAGCTAAAGCCCGTCGTCGACACCAAGGGGTTACGCTTTCTGAATTCAACCGAGTTGCAGTTCGTGATAGCGGTGAACGCGGCGTCCAGACCATACTGGGCAGCTACCTGCCCAGCTGGCGGCGCGCAGGCGCCCCCTAAAAGAAGCGAAAAGCCGTCGTTGGAGGTCGAGAAGTTGTCTACCAGCAGGGCATAAATACGACCCGCCTGGATGGTGATTGGCGCATTGGCCCCCGTCTGGTTCGTAGTCGTGTTGTCGAACTGGTTGCCGCCCAGATAGCCTGGCTCCTGGCCAGGGCACAAGCTTAAGCCAGTTGCACCGCGCGCACCCGTCCAGTTACAGGCAAGCGCATTGCCTTTCGTGGTGCAGCCGGTCGGGTCGCCGGTAACGTCCCATACGGCCCAGTCATAATCATCCTGAGAGGTGTTCGGGTTGATATTAAACAAGAGACGGCCCGTAGTGCCGGCAACGAACTTAAACCACTTTGATTGCCGCTCATTGGTGTTGGAGCCGGACTGCGAACCGAAGCAGGAGTTGCCGGTAGTGACCTCATTGTCTACCACGCCGCTGCCGCTGTTGATGGTTCCTTGCGCAAACGTCGCTGCGGAAGTCAAAATAGTCGCCAGGTTGCAGTCCTGCGAAGGCAGGGCCGGCGGGGTCGAAATTGTCGCCCGAATGGTGAAAGCCCCAGCGGCGGCCACGCTCGCCGACGCCACGACGATTCGGTACACCCGTCCCGTAACCAGCGCACCCACGCCACCTGAGACCGTGCCGTTCCCGCACTCGTAGTTCAGCAGGGCCAAGCCCGCGGCGCATGCTCCATCGTACACAAGCACCTCGAACGGGGCGCCAGGAGCACCTGCCGTCGCAACGACATAGTTCAGTTGCGGGCCGGTGGCCGTGATGGTGTACCAAACATCCGGGTGTACACTAGCAGCGGCATTCTGGCAGCCCGGCAGCCCGAGCAGATCATCAGCAGCCCCCACAGTAGTTCCGGTGGTGATAGCGCCGCTCGTGAGGGTTTGCGCGTTTGAGCACAAATCGTTGGCCGGCTGGGCCAGAGCGGGAGCGCTCACCAGCAGACTGGCGCCGAGACCGGCAAGAAAAAGTCGAAGTGGTATCACGTTAGAAATCGATAGGAAGCCAACGAAGGAAAGAGAAGAAACGGCTTAGCGCTCTTGTGAAACGATCGGCTCAAGCGGCTGGAAACCGGGCGCCAGAATCGCGCTACGAGAAAGAATGCGCACGTAAGCGAATTGATTCAGCTCCCAACGGGCCTCAGCAGTTGACTGTCGACGGCGCTCGATTTCGACGAGTGCCTCCGTCGTCAGCGAGATGGTTTGTTTTTGCGAGCGCTGCACGAGCTGAAAAGTACCCAAAGCAGCTGGCACCGTACTGACAACTGCTTTCGCGGGCCGTGCAGCTTTAGGCGCCTGGACGCGGTGCGACTGCGCCGCAGCGGGATTTGCCAAAAGCAGAGCAGTTACGAAAGCGCCGCCCGTGAAACCGCGTAATAGTCGGAGATACAGCATAGTAAAGGTCAAAAAAAGCGTCCGTTTGCCGAATTGGAACGCGCTGGCAAGATAATTCAGCGCATCCTACCCCGTGGCCGTCGCGGGCAAATTTACTCTACAAAGTTAAGGTCGCGACCGTAGCTCTCGGGCAAGGTAGCGACAGCCCAGGCCGCCACTGCTAAAACAACGGTTCCGAGGGCGGCCGCAGCGCCTAATACTCCCAACGGCCCAGCCAAAGCTTTAAAGGACAATGTTAGCCCTACTACCGATCCGCGCACAAAATTGGGGACCGTAGTAGCCACCGTGCCCCGCAGGTTCGTTCCAAACTGTTCGGCTGCGATCGTTACAAATACAGCCCAATAGCCCGACGAAATGCCGAGCGCAAAACACACGATGTGGAAAGCCGTGGCATCGGCCCCGCGCAGCAGCGTTAGGTAGCACGTGACGACGAGCGCGGTCAACCCGAGAAACGTGAGCATAACGCGGTTGCGTGACCGCCAAACCTGGCTGAGCCAGCCCGTGAGCAAGTCGCCGAAAACCAAGCCGAAATAGCACCAGAAAACGCCCTGCCCGCCCGTTATAGCCCCCCGAATACCGAGCGCCGCGCCAAACTCTGGGGCGAAGGTGATTAGTATGCCAACGACAAACCACAGCGGCACGCCCATCAGAATGCACCGCACATAACGCCCCAAGCGGTCAGCGGAAGTAAATAGGCTTAGAAAATCGCCCCGCCCAATGGCAGTAGCCGCATATAGCTTTTCGGCCGCAACTATCCGGGCGAACATCTCGCTTTCGCGCACGCCAACGCGTAACGCCAGCAGCGCTAATCCTAGTCCGCCGCCGACGAAATACGCATTGCGCCAGCCTAATCGCTCACCCACGAAGTAAGCGAGCAACGCGCCGCTCACGCCCACAGACGCCACGATCATTGTCCCATAACCGCGCGATTCACGCGGCAGCACTTCGCTTACGAGCGTGATACCGGCCCCAAGCTCACCGGCGAGGCCGATACCAGCAATCAGGCGCAAGACGGCGTATTGCGGCAGGGTCTGCACAAAGCCGTTAGCGATATTGGCCAGTGAGTACAGCAGGATAGAGCCAAACAGGACCGTTAGGCGGCCGCGACGATCGGCCAGAATACCCCAGAGGATACCGCCGATCAGCATTCCGCCCATCTGCATATTGAGCAACAGCAGCCCATCATCGGTAAGGGCAACGCCGGCTACCCCCAAATCCGTCAGGCTAGGCACCCGCACGATGCTGAAGAGCACCAGATCGTAGATGTCGACAAAGTAGCCCAAGGCGGCAACAATCACGGCGGCCGACAACATCAAACTGCCCGGTCCGGGAGAAGAGGTAGCCGGCTCGGGGCTACCTACCGGCGCCGCATAATGCGCCGCTCGGGCGTCGGCGTCGGAGTGGCCGGCAGGGGTTGGTCCTGGTTGCGTGTCTTGGTTCCGGGTTGACTCCATTCGCCCGAAGATACGAGGGCTTCGAGCGCCCCGGCGAGCTGCTGGAAGGCGACGGGAGGGTGCTCAACGTCGCGATTAAGCACTTGCTTAGTGCGCCGACCGTTAGAATAGCTCAAGTATACCCCCGAGACGTCCTGCACAAGGCCGTCGTAGCGGTCGCGCAATTGCCAGAAACCGCTTTGCTCAAACTGGGTGCGCAGGCGGCTAACCTCCGCCGCACTGAGGCGGCGCTCCCAGGTACCGATGCGCGCAACGTTGCGTTCGCCCTCGTACACGGCCCGGCCATCGGCGAAGATGCGAAGCGCAAAAACCGGGCACGGGCCACGGCCACACGGCGTCTTTTGCAAATGCATTACCGCCCCATTGACGGGCACGGACGGCGACGGCATATCAGGGGCTTGCACCACGGGTGGTGGAGGGGTATGTTTGATGGGCCCGGGCGGCGGAGCCGGAGGCGGCGTACCCGGCGGCTCTATTGGGGCAGGCGGTGGTGGGGGGGGGGGGGGAGGGGGCGGGGCGTG
>JBKJUQ010000496.1:0-2764 GCA_046590685.1 Hymenobacteraceae bacterium | reverse complement strand
GCTCAAAACGCCCGCAAAGGAGTCCCGGAGGGACTATCCCCCGGTAGAAACCGGCCATTTCAAGCGGTTTTTGGAGTCCCGGAGGGACTACCCTCTCCGCTAGTGCGTAAGTCCTGCTGCTAAATCCGCGTCAATCTGTGGTTCCGACAGTTACTGCGCCGCCCGGACGCGCGCTTGCAATTCGCGGTACTTGGCGGCCTGCTGCGGGAAGCGTTTTTCGAGGCCCGCGAGCAGCTTCAGGGCGGCGGGCGCGTCGCCCTGCTGGAGGTAGATGTTCGCCTCATTTTCGTAGGCGAGGGCGTAGGTGGGGTCCTGGCGCTGGGCGGCGCGGGTCAGGCGCAGGGCTTCCGCGTAATCGCCGGCGAGCAGGCGCTGGTAGCCGAGGTTGAGCAGGGCGCGGCGGTGCCAGGGCTGGAGGGCGAGCAGCGCGCGGTAGGCGGCTTCAGCGCCGGGCGCGTCGCCGGTGGCGGCGCGGGCGGCGGCCAATTCATAGCGGAAATCGGCGTTGGCGGGCGCCAGCGCCACGGCCCGCGCGAGCCACGGCAGGTACGGCTGCCCTTGCTGCCGCAGCAGCTGCCCGACGTAGTACGCCGAGTACGGATTGCCGACGGCGGCGGGCGCGAGCCCGGCCGGCAGCGGGGCGGCGGCGGGGTCGCGCGCCAGGTAGGCGTACTTCACGCGGGCGTCGAATTCGAGGGCTTTCGCCTGCTGACGCACGGCCGTCAGGTACGCGGGGTTTTGCTCCACCTGCTCAAAGTAGAGCAGCGCGGCGACGGCGCGGGCGCGGTCGTCGGCGGCCGAATCGTCGGAGACGGTAAACGAGCGCAGCACGGCGAGCTGACGTTGGGGCTGCCTCTTGGGCGTTTCGGGTTTTGGGGCCGCTTCGGCGTTCAGGTTGCGGCGGATGAGATGATCGCGGGACGATACGTGGGGGATGTCGGTCGTGCCCGACTTGGCCATGTGGCAGCTCACGCAGTTGTCGCCAGCCCGCAGCCGCGCGGCTTTCGGCGCCAAGCAGGTGGGGCGCGCGGCGGTAGCGGTGGCGTGCGGGTCCGCTACCCCCATCTCCGCGTGGCAGCGCTGACACTGGGCATTGTAGACCGCCATCGGCTGAGGGCCGAGCGACTGGTGCGGGTTATGGCAGGTGGTACACGTCAGGCTGGCCGAGTGCCGAAAGCACGCGCTGAGCTGCAACCGCTCGGCGTGCGAGGCGAAGCCGAACTGGGTGCGCGCCGCGCCCGGCGGCGAGCCGATGAACACGTCGGCATAGTCGGCGAGGCGCTGGCCGGGCCGGTAATCGACGAGTTTTTTCCCTTGCTTCTCGACCGTCACGCCTTCCAAATGGCACTGCCGGCACACGTCGAGCTGCGCCGTGACGGGCAGGTGCGCGGGGTTGATGATCGAAGAATCGAGTGGCGAGTTTCGAGTGGCGAGTGGGGAGTGGCGAGTGGTTTTCCCTCGAAACTCGCCACTCGCCACTCGAAACTTCGCGACGTGCGCCGCCCCCGGTCCGTGGCACGATTCGCAGCTCATCCCGTTGCCCACGCGCGTGAAGCGGTTCACCGAATTCGGCACCAGCTCGTTTTGCGAGTTGTGGCAGCCTAGGCACTGCGCGCCGATGGGCCGCGCGAAGCCCGAGTTCTGACCGTTTTCGTAGCCGGGACTCAGATCCCAGATCCGCCGGGCGCTGTACCACGTGATGGGCAGCTCGTAGAGGTAGCCGTTGCGCGCCAGGATGTAGGAGCGCGTCTGGTTACCCGACCCGATGACGTAGTCGACGCGCTCAGCGCGGTAGTGCGTGGTATCGCGCGGATTAGTCGGATTGAGCTGCCATTCGGCGACGTACAGCGAGTCGGCCCGCCAGAACGCGCGGTAATAGCGCTGACTGAAGCGATCGAAAACGACGCTCTTCGGGCCGCCAAACTCCTCCGGCCCCGCCCCGCGCCGGGGCCGGTCGAAGGCGCGACCCTTGCCCGTCTGGGCGTAGTCGTGGGCGATGGCGGCGTGACACGGCGCGCAGGCGGCGGTACCGACGTACTGGGTGGCGGGGTCGTGCGGGGCGAAGGCGAAGCGAGCCGGTACGGCGGGCGCGGCGGCCTCGGTTGCGGGCCGGTCGGCCGGTTGGCAGAAAGTCAGCAGCGCCGCCACGATCGCGTAGCCCGCGCCCGTTCCGGCCAGCAATACCAGGCGCAGCCGGCCGCGCATCAAATTCGTCATCACTGGTCGAAGCTACGGCTCGCGGTTGGAAAAGCGCGCCGTGCCCGGTCCGGCAACCGCCGAATCAATAAAACCGAATCAAGGGTGCCCAATCAGTCGCGGCGAAGCACCGATGCCGACGCCTGTGCGGTCGGAAACATCACCACGTCAGCGAGGTTGACGCGGGCGGGGCGGGTGGCCATAAAGGCAATCACCTCCGCCACGTCCTCGGCCTGCAACGGCTCGTAGCCGGCGTATACGCTCGCCACGCGCGCCTCGTCGCCCTTGAAGCGAACGGCCGCGAACTCGGTCTGCACCGCTCCCGGGCTCACCTGCGCTACCCGAATGCCGCGCCCAACCAGATCGATGCGCATACCTTCGGTCAGCAAATCCACGGCAGCTTTGGACGCGCAGTATACCGATCCGTTGGCGTACGCCTGGCGCCCGGCGATGGAGCTCAGGTTGATGATGAGGGCGCCCGCATCGGTGGGCATCAGCGGCAGCACGGCGCGGGTCACGTAAAGCAGGCCCTTCACGTTGCTGTCGAGCATCGCGTCCCAGTCGGCCA
>JBKJUQ010000392.1:0-1219 GCA_046590685.1 Hymenobacteraceae bacterium | reverse complement strand
ATTCGGCTTCTATAGTGTCAAATTCCGCAATACGGGGACCAGGTAAAGCCCAAAAAAAGTGCCAGCAAGAGTAGGGTTTGGCGAAAAATAGTCGCAAAATATCGCTCAAAAGCTTGGACTTTAGTGCTGTTATTGCGTATATTTACAGTGCTGACGGATAGGCCGCCAGCCGGGGGTGCCACCCCGCCACCGCCTAACCCATACAGGCGATGAACACCAAAGAAGCGTTAGCCTACGCCAAAAAGGCCCTCGGCATCCGTTACCCCTTCGCGGCCGACGTGAACGCCCTGCTTCCTCTCACGGCTGTCCAAGCCGACCGGGCGCAGGTTATCATCCGTCCGCACGTCCTGGGCGGCATCGAGATGTTCGCCCTCGATACCACCACCCGCCGCACCCTCGCACCGGGCTGGATCGTGGCCGCGCTCAACACCCACGAGCGCAAGCACTACACCGCCGAGCTATACCGTACCGCGTGGGCCGCGCTCTCCGAAGCCGTCACCACCGCTCAGCCGGCCGCCGCCCGTGTCTAGCGTCGCCACCATCGCCAGTCCCCGCCCCGAGTGGGCGGGGGCCGATGCGAAAGCCGCCGCGCTGCAGTTCACGCTTGAAAAGCTCAACCGGGCCTTCGGCCACCGCCCCGGCCCCGTGCACACCTGCCAGACGCCCGGCCAGTACCGCGAGCAGCACGCCCGATGGACGCAGGCCGAAGCCCGCGAACGCTACGAAGCCGCGCAGGAGTGGTACGAGTCGCCTCAGTGCCGCGCGCTTGGCGCCGCCACCTGTGAGCGTGCCCGCCGCTTCCTCAATGCGCTGTATCCGCTTACCGGCTGGGAGCAGGAAGAAGCCGAAGCCCGAGAAACTGGCCGCCACGACGGTGGCCTCGATCCCGCTTTTTCCTCTTGGCCGGCCTACTGGTCAATGTTCATTTAGTCACCCCGCTCCCGGCCAGGGTGCCACCTGGACGGGAGCATTTTTCACACCCCCTCCAAAAATGCTCGATTACACCAACTCCGAATACGGCGGCGAGTGGCCCGACGAAGACACCACCACCCATTACTGCGGCTGCGATGACCCCGGCTGCGCCGACTGCAACCCCCACCCCGGCGCCACCGCCCCCGCGTGGTGGCTCGCCCAGCCCCAGCCCGGCGAAAACGACGACAACGAGCTCCCTTTCTGAAAACAACGAAGCCGGCCGGGGTGCCACCCGGCCGGCTTCTAA
>JBKJUQ010000330.1:0-3263 GCA_046590685.1 Hymenobacteraceae bacterium | reverse complement strand
CTGCTGAGTTACCGCGGCAACGAGCCGCACTGGATTTACAAGGAGCGCTCGGAGGAACAGCAGGCGCTCTGGAAGCGCGGTGCGCGCCTGCTCGACGCGTATTTGAATCTGTCCGGCCATCACACCTTTCGCCTCGAAGACGTCGCGGGTGCCCACGCGCCCTTCAACATTCCGGCTTCACGGTTTTTGCGGCCGTGGTCGGCGCGGCTCGCGGTAGGGGAGGAGCTGCGTTTGCGTCGGATCGAGGCCGGCATGACCCACGCGGCCCGCACCGGCGAAATCTTCCACCTGTGGTGGCATCCGGAAAATTTTGGCGCTCACCTCGCCCAGAATATGGCCAATCTCACGCGGCTGCTGAAGCATTTCGACAAGTTGCGCGCCGCTTACGGCTTTCAAAGTGCTACCATGGGTGAGCTGGCGGCGCGCCTGCTCGCGTCGCGACCCAGCTCCTCGCCGGCTCCCTCAGTCACTTCCGCCATTCCCCCTGCTTCTCTATGAACCCTTCGCTTACCACCCAACGGCGCGTCGTCCTTATTGCTGGCCCCGGCGAACCTACTCACATCGTCTACCACGCGTTGCAAGCGACGGTTGGGGTGGTGCGCGTCATTATTGAAGAGCCCGTTGGAGCAAAGCAGCTTCTGAAACGCCGAATCGAAAAGCTGGGCGCGGCTACCGTAGCCGGACAGGTACTCTTCAAAGCCGTTATCGAGAAACCGCTCAAGCTTACGGCCGGCGATCGCTTGCGCCAGATCAAGCGGAAATTTGGCCTGAACGACGCCCCCATTCCCGCCGAAGCAGTGATTGCGGTATCGTCCATCAACTCGCCCGAGGCGATCGCCCACCTGCAGGAGCTGCAACCCGATGTGGTCGTGGTGCAGGGCACGCGCATTATTGCCAAGCGGGTGCTGCAAAGCGTGGCGTGCCCCTTCATCAATATGCACGCCGGCATTACCCCGCGCTACCGTGGGGTACACGGTGGTTATTGGGCCCTCGCCACCGACGATGCCGCCCACTGTGGCGTGACGGTTCACCTCGTGGATGCCGGGATCGATACGGGGGGCATCCTCGCGCAAGCTCTCATTCAGCCAACCCCCGCCGACTCATTCGTGACGTACCCGCTGCTCCAACTCGCGGCGGGGCTACCGTTGCTGGTAGACGCGGTGCGCGCGGGGCTGGCCGGGACGCTCCAGCCGCTGAAAGTGGCCGAGGGGCCGTCGCAGCTGTGGTCGCACCCTACGCTCGGGCAATGGCTCACGGGCTGGCTCCGCCGACGCGTCCGCTAGCGTAGCCGACTGGCCGGCAGCCTCTACGCCCGCGCGAAGGCCTGCGCGCGCCGCAGTCGGGCCATCGTCGACAAGTGGTTCGCGATGTATAGCCCGGATAGGTAGAAGGGCATCATCTGCACTTTGTAGCGTGCGAGCGTACCAAAGTTGTTGGTGCTCAGCCCCACCGACATCGAGAAGATAATGGCGAAGGCGAAGCACAGCTGCAAGATTGGCACCGAGGCAACCAGCCGAATCGTTTTGAAGAAGCCCGTTCGCCAGATCAGGGTCAAGGTCAGGTACAGAAATACGGTCGATTCGATCGACGTCAGCAGCATCACCGGGTTGCGCACTTCCCAGAGATACGGCCGGAACAGGGTCACGTTCACCGCGGCCGGCGCCTGCGTCAGCATCCCCGCGATGGTGCCATCCGTTTCGCCAAGCTTGTAGGCGGCGCCTCCTTCGTCCACGCTCACGCGGTAGATGTAATCCGACGTGATCTTGGAGCGCTCGGCTACCTTGTCGAGGTCGAAGCGAGCATCACCCGCCGCAAGCTGCGTAAGGCCCACAAATGCGGCTAACGCTCCTACTCCGAGGAAGAGCGGCGTGAGCAGGCGCCGGAACAGCCGGCTTTTGATGCGTCCGCCAGCTTCGTTGATAATCCAGAACAGCGCGGGTGGCACGAAGGCGATGAGGATGTACGATTTCATCACCAGTACCGGATAGCCGGCCACCACCACGATCAGGGCGGATTGAATGATTTTCTTTCGCTCGATTACGCCGCGGTAGAACGCGAACAGAATCCACCCCAGCCCGCCCAGGCACAACGAGTCTTTCATCACGCCGCTGCCCCAGAAAAACACCGACGGCATGAAAAACAGCGCGATCGCGAACTGCCGGTGTAGGTTGGGATAGAGCTTGATGAAGGTGCGAAACATCGCCCACATCCCCGAAAAGCTCACGAACGCGAACAGCATCGCGATGACCGTGTAGGTGTCGAAGCTCAACAGGCTCAGGATGCTGCCGATGCGCACCACCATAAACTCGGCCGGCGCCGAGTACCAGAACATCTGGCTGGTCCACTTGGCGGTAGCCCCCGAAAACTCGCCGCGCGAGAACAGCAGCTCCAGGCCGGCGGCAGGAGCCGATATGAGCGCATCCGTGACGATCGTGATATGGTAGTAGTAGCTGGCCGTGTCGCCCGTGTCGTAGTAAAACGTGTACACCAGCCCAAGGGCGATAGCCCCAAAAAGCTTGAGGAACAAGGCCGGCATGTAGTACCGCACGGTGAGCGGCGTAGTAACGCGCGAGCGAAAAAACATCGCCACCACGTAAATAAAGACCAGGTAGACGGGCGTCAGGAAGATATCCTGAACGTGGAGCATCTCGCCAAGCTTGAACATATGCGGGGGGCAGAGAAGTAGTGGAACGAACAGGCCGGAAATGCAACCGCCGGGGGCCGGGTTCCGGCCCCCGGCGGCGGGGCAAGGCGATGGGCCGGGCTACGCGCCGCGGTTTTTCGCTTTGAGCATTTTCTTGGCATTTTTCACGTAGTCTTTCGCTTCGCGGAAAGCGTCGGATTTTTTCTCCGCTACCTGAAGGACTTCCTCGTAGAAGGTGACCGCGCCCTCGACGTCGCCCTGCTGGTCGGCGATGTGCGCGAGGTTGATGTTGGCGTATTGGTAGTAGCCCGAATCTTCCTCGCCCGTTTCGTGGGCGAAAGCGATACACTGCTTGTAGAGATCCTTCGCCTTGTCGAGCTTCTTATACTTGTGCTGTTGCAGAAACGCGAGGTAATACGCCGCGTAGCGCCCGCTGACGGCCTCGTAACCCGGCTGATGGCGCTTGATCTTATCCATCATATCATTCGAGAGGCGCTCGGCCGTCTTGAAGTCGCCCTCGGCGAAGGCTAGACGGGCGTAGAAGCGCTCGAAGTAGGCGTTGTCGGGGTAGTTCCTCGCCACGAACTACCCCGACAACGCCTACTTCGAGCGCTTCTAC
>JBKJUQ010000321.1:0-26083 GCA_046590685.1 Hymenobacteraceae bacterium | reverse complement strand
TTCACGGCCCGCGCGAAGCCCGCGTTCTCGCTCAGGAAGCCGTAGCCGGGGTGGATGGCATCGACGCCCAGGCGCAGGCACTCGGCGATGATGAAGTCGCCGCGCAGGTAGCTCTGGTTCGACGGCGGCGGTCCGACGCACACCGCCTCATCGGCGTAGCGGACGTGCGGGGCGGTGCGGTCGGCCTCGGAGTAGATGGCGACGGTGCGGATGCCCATTTCGCGCGCTGAGCGCATCACGCGCAGGGCAATTTCGCCGCGGTTGGCGACCAGGAGCTTGGTGATCTTCTTCAAGGGTACGTTTTTGTCATTGCGAGCGAAGCGAAGCAATCTCCGTCAGCCCGCGCGTTTAGTCAGTTGGAAAAAGCGAATCCCACTCCACCACCACACCGGGGAGCGATTGGCTCGAAATCGTACTCGCCTCCCACCACTCTCCTGTCAGCACGTAGGCACCATCGCGCAGGTGGTACGTCGTCACCGTCCGGGCTTCGGGCGAGATGATCCAGTACTCAGCCACGCCGGAGCGTTCGTAGAGGCGGTGTTTGACAACCCAATCGAAGTGTTCGCTGCCGGGCTTCGTGATTTCGATCAGCCACAGCGGGATGCCCTCAAAGTAGCCGTGTGTACGGGGCGGCATCGGATTGCGCCAGATGACATAATCCGGCACCACGACGGTGGCACTTAGGGGGCCGCCGAGCGCGACGGCAATCATGGGAAGACCATCGGCACCGACTGTTTCCAGTTGGTCGGTATTTCTGTCGGCTAATACCATCACTAATCGGCCAGCGGTGCGGCTGTGCGCCGTGCCCCAGAACCCGCGCCGGGGCGTCAGGCGGCCATCGATAATTTCTTCCCACCCCTCAAACTGCCACGTGCAGTAATCGGCGCAGGTGTAGAATCCATCAGGATCAAGCTCCGAGAGCGAGCGAATCGGCGGCATACGGCAAAACTACGCGCAGAGGGCGGTAAACAGGGCGCGGCGGTACTTTTGCGGCATCGGTCGGGATTCGCCCTAGGTTCAGGGCCACTTATGCCCGCCAGCTGTTACTGCCAGAATGGATCTATTCGACAAAATCGTCCGCAATCGCGGCCCGCTCGGCTCGCACTCGCACTACGCCCACGGCTACTTCACCTTCCCGAAGCTGGAAGGCGAGATCCGCCCCCGGATGATGTTCCGCGGCAAGGAAGTGCTCACCTGGAGCCTCAACAACTACCTCGGCCTCGCCAACCACCCCGAGGTGCGGCAGGCCGACGCCGAAGCCGCCGCCCAATGGGGGATGGGCTACCCGATGGGCGCCCGCATCATGAGCGGTAACTCGACGCTCCACGAGCAGCTGGAGAACGAGCTCTCGGAGTTCATCAAGAAGCCCGATACGCTGCTGCTCAACTTCGGCTACCAGGGCGTGGTCTCGATCATCGACGCCATCGTGAACCGCCACGACGTGATCGTGTACGACTCCGAGGCGCACGCCTGCATTATCGACGGCGTCCGCCTGCACCAGGGCAAGCGCTTCGTGTACCCGCACAACGACATCGCTAAGCTCGAAAAGTCGCTGGAGCGCGCCAAGCGCCTCACCGACGAAACCGGCGGCGGCATCCTCGTCATCACCGAAGGAGTGTTCGGGATGTCGGGCGACTTGGGCAAGCTCGCCGAAGTAGTGAAGCTCAAGGAGAAGTACGAGTTTCGCCTGTTCGTCGACGACGCCCACGGATTCGGCACGATGGGCGCTACCGGCGCGGGTACCGGCGAGGAGCTGGGCGTGCAGGACGGGATCGACCTCTACTTCTCGACTTTCGCCAAGTCGATGGCGTCGATCGGCGCTTTTGTGAGCGGTGAGGAGAACATCATCGAGTACCTGCGCTACAACATGCGCTCGCAGATTTTCGCCAAGAGCCTGCCGATGCCGCTGGTGGTCGGCGCGATCAAGCGGCTGGAGCTGCTGCGCACCCAGCCCGAGCTGAAAGCGAAGCTCTGGACCATCGTCGATGCCCTCCAAACCGGCCTGCGCGCGAAGGGCTTCAACCTGGGCAACACGCAGTCGCCGGTGACGCCCGTGTTCCTGAATGGTCAGATTCCGGATGCCACCCAGCTCACGCTCGACCTGCGCGAAAACCACGGGATCTTCTGCTCGATCGTGGTGTACCCCGTGGTGCCGAAAGACGTGATTATGCTGCGCCTCATCCCCACAGCCGCGCATACGCTCGACGACGTGGAGCGCACGATCGCGGCGTTTGAGAAGGTGGCCGCCAAACTCAATCGCGGGCTGTATTCCAAGCAGCCGACGATGGTGTAGCGTAGCCAAAATGCACGCCTTTTTATAACCAAATTGACCACGCCCGGCCCTTAGCCGGGCGTTGGTGTTTAGGGCCAGAAGAAACCGCCTGTGCGCCCGCGTAGGGGCGTTTTTGCGAAGCTAAACGAGTAAAACAGGGCATTTCACCCCTTTTTTTGATAAAATGGGTGCTAAAACGCGGTCGCAGTGGCCGTGGTGAGTATATTTCGCCCGGTTTTAGCCCTTTTTTCAACATAACCCCATTCGTTCGATGAGCAATTTTCCAAAACTGAAAGAACTGGTGATGGCGCTGGAAGGCGATTTCGAAAAGTTCTACGATAAGCAGAACGCCGCCGCTGGCACCCGCGTCCGTAAAGGCATGCAGGAGCTGAAGACCATGGCCCAGATGATCCGTTCGGAAGTACAGGGCATGAAGAACACCGGTGGTGAGAGCGCAGCGGCCGCAAAGCCAGCGGCGAAAGCCGGTGCAGCAAAGAAGGCCCCAGCCGCCAAGGCGGCTCCGGTCAAGAAGGCCGCGCCGAAGAAGTAGTCTCTACGGCTGCCTACATTCAAACGCCCCGTCGGTTCTGGAAGCAGAGCCGACGGGGCGTTTGAATGTGGGCGCGGGGCATCGCGTTACTCCACCATGAGCAGAAAGTACTGTTTCTTGCCTTTCTGGACCACTACGTAGCGGTCGTGCAGCAGCGTGGCTCCGATAGCCTGTTCGGCGACCATCAGTTTTTGGCGATTGATGCTCACCCCGCCGCTCTGAATCATTTTGCGCGCCTCCCCGCGGGAGGGGAAAATCTGGCCGCCGGTTTCATCGGCGAGGAGCTGCGCGGCGGGTAGGTCGAGGGCTTCCCGCGGGACCATAAGGCGCGGCACGCCGGCGAATACGTCGAGCAGGAGCTGCTCCGTGAGGTCGGCCAGCTCGCCACCCCCAAAGAGCACCTGCGATGCGGCGATTGCCGCGTCAGTGTCGGCCGGGGAGTGAACCCGGGTCGTGACATCGGCGGCGAGAGTCCGCTGCAGCAGCCGCTGGTGCGGGGCCTCGGCGTGGCGCGCTTCGAGGTCCTCGATCTCTGCTTGCGGCAGTAGCGTGAATACGCGAATCAGGCGGCCCACGTCGGCGTCGGCGGTGTTGAGGAAGAATTGGTAGAACTGGTACGGCGAGGTAAGTGCCGGATCGAGCCAGACGGTACCGGTTTCAGACTTGCCGTACTTGGTCCCGTCGGACTTGGTAATGAGTTGCCCGGTGAGGGCGTAGGCTTTGGCCTCACCGCCGCTCAGGCGCCGAATCAGCTCCGTCCCGGTCGTGATATTGCCCCATTGGTCAGACGCTCCCATCTGAATGGTCACGCCCATTTCCTTGTACAGGTGGTAGAAGTCGTAGCCTTGCAGCAGCTGGTAGCTGAACTCGGTAAAGGAGATGCCGTCGGCGCGCCCGCCATCCGCCTCTTCGGGCGCAAGCCGGCGCTTGACTGAGTCCTTCGCCATCATATAGTTCACCGTCAGATGTTTGCCTACTTCGCGCAGGAAGCCAAGGAACGAGAAATCCTTGAACCAGTCGTAATTGTTGACCACCAATGCGCCGGTAGGGGAGCTATCGAAGACCAGAAATTTTTCGAGCTGCGCGCGGATGCCCGCTTGGTTAGCGCGCAAAGTGCCTTCATCGAGCAGGTTGCGCTCGCTCGATTTACCCGATGGATCACCGATCATCCCGGTAGCGCCACCTACGAGCGCAACCGGCCGGTGCCCGTGCCGCTGCAAGTGCACCAGCAGCATGATCGTCGCCAGATTGCCGATGTGGAGCGAAGCCGCCGTTGGGTCGAAGCCGATGTAGCCGCTCACCGGGGCAGCCGTGGCTAGATGCTCGGCCGTGCCGGGCATCGCGTCATGAAACATTCCGCGCCAGCGGAGCTCGTCGAGCAGCGTCATAAAGGAAAGAATGGCGAAACCCGCCTGAAAGCCCCAAAGGTAGGGTAAGACCGCACGCGGCTGGCCCGCCCCTGAAAGGATGCAATCTCCGTTTACAAGCTCCGGGGCGGCAACCTGATTCGTGAAGTAGCCAAGTAATACTTATCTGATAATCATAACGAATGACAATCAGGATCAAGCAGGCCGTGAAGATGCGCGTACCACCCACTACTTGATAGCAGAATCAGCTCGTTGGGGAGACCGGGGATTTGGTCCGCCACCACACCCGTCCATAGTGCAGGACTAACACCAGCAGCCCCGCCGTGAACGGCAACAGTGCCAGTTGCTTGCCGGTGGCTATCCCCCCGAGCACGCGGGCGGTGTCGAAGCCGAAGAACTCACTGAGCATCCAGTAGGAGTTGGCCGTAATCCAGCAAAGAATGGCCAGGTTGTGAGCACGCTCGATGGGCAGGTGACGCGTGCGCCAGAAAATGAGCCCCGCGATGCCGAGCGTCGGGATCATCATCGCCACGCCGAGGGGGCGCCACACCAGGCACCAACTCAGATCTTTGGCGAGCCAGAACACGATGTGTAGGTTTTCGAGGCGGCGAAAGTCTGCGGGAATGTACGGGGCTTCGGTGGGGGCGGGGAGCATCGGCAGGCCAAATGAGGAGGCGAATCGGCGCCGGACGATCGACGCGACAGAAATTGAATGGCCGTCACAGTCGAAATACGGCCTGTTGCGCGGCGGTCTTACCCGTCGAATCCCTCCCGGGTCTCCGCTACCCGGCGGCGTACCCACGGACCAATGCCGGGTTTCGGCCGGCGGAGCAGCCACACCCGCGAGCCTCGACAGCGTGCGTAGGGGTCACGGATGTGACCAATCTCTTCCGCCTGACCAAACCACGCGGCGGCGTCGGGTAGCTCGTCGGCGCCGCCGTCTTCGGAGAGGTAGATCATGGCAGTGGGTTCGGGCAATGGTTCGGGCCACCAGAGCGAGAATGAGCCATTAGTGGAGTGCGCCAGCGGCAGTCCAAGGGCCGCCCCATACCAGTTACAGGCGCCGGCCGGCCCATAATTCGCACCCACTATCAGACAGCCAGCGCGCTCGGCGGCGCTTAGGCGAGTCCAGGCCCGAGCGGCAAGCGGCGCGTATTCGGGCCAGCCGCGCGCATCGGCCACATCCATTGGGATGGCGTGGAGCTCGCCGTCTTCCCAGCGTACGAGACCCGCAAACTGCGGATTGTCTTTCACCAGCGTGGTCACGTAAGTAGCCAGCCGGGGTAGCGTCAGTACGGGCACTAACCCCGGCAAAAGGCGCATTACCGTCAGCGGCAGCAACAGCAACAGTCCCCGCGTCACCAGGCTTGGCCAGCGCGGCGAACTAAGCCAGCGCTCCAAGGCGACCGCTCCCAGGGCGATCAAAGGCGGGTAAATGCCGGCCGAGTAGTAGTTCTTGCCGTGGGTGAGCAGCAGCAGGATGATTAGGAAGCCATACGTCAGCCCCAGTACCCGATAGGCCCGGCCGGCGCGCGTGCAGGTGAATACCAGGCCCGCAAGCCAAAGCGGCGCGGCCGGCAGCGTCATTCCGAGCTGGTCGATCAGAAAGTCACTTGGTGCTACGTGACCGAGCTGATTGCGCTTCAGGGCCGCCATATGCCCTACCACCGGCCAGTGATGAGTGATCTGCCAGCTAATATTCGGCAGCAACACCAGCAATGCCGCGCCGGCCGCTAAAGCGGCCCAGCGCGTCAGCAGCCAAGGACGCAGTTCCGGGTCCAGCAGTATGGCTGGTAGCAGCGCCAAAAGGTACAGCACCGTGCCGTATTTGGCGAGCATCCCCAAACCTATTACCGCGCCGAGCGCCACTAGTAGTTCGGGGTGTCGCGTGTGCCGAAAGCGTACGAGCAGCGCTCCGTACAGCGTCCACCAGAATACTTCCAGGAAATTTGGCTGAAACAGGTGGTGCATGACCAGATACACCGGCGCGATTGCGGTAGTAACGCCCGCGAGCAGCGTCGCCCACCAGCCGCCGCGCAACTCGCGCATTAGCCAGCCCACTAAGCCTACCGTGGCCGCTCCAAACAGGGCCGGCCAGAACCGGACCACGAACGTCGAGCCACCTAGCGCCCGGCTGATGGCTGCCAGTGGGGCCAGGGCGGGGGGCACTTCCTTATAGCCCCACGCCAGGTGACGGCCCATTTCAAGGTACAAAAACTCATCGCGGTGCAACCCGTAGCCAGTGGCGGTGAGTAAGTGCAGCACCAGCTTGGCCACTACAAGGCCAACGAGCACGAGCACGGCCGATCGGGAAAACGCAGCTACTGTCATTGCGCCAAAGCTAGCGCGCCGGCAGCTCACGGAAGCCCGCTACTTCGGGGCACTCGCTTGGCGCAGACTCACCAGCGCTTCGGTTGTCTGATCAGGCCTTTTGTCGTCCTTAGTGGGGCCTTTGCGGAAGAAATGCAGGAGATCAGTTCGCAGCTCTGGCGATAGGGTGGCGAACTGGTTCTTATCATGCCTGAGCAGCAGCTCGGTATAGGTTTCGTCCGTCTTCGTGTACTCGCCGACGGCAGTGGGTTTGCCCGTATCGAAGTCGGTGTTGGGTAGGGGAGGCGGGGTGCCAGTGGTGGTTTGATCGCCCAATAGCTCACAGTATTTCTCTCGCGTCTGCTTAAAGGAATAGCGAAATAGCTTTTCAGCTGCCGGCGTGGGGACGTGGAACGCGAACGGTCGCAATGGACCAACTTTAGGCAGCACCCGGAACAGACCGGATAGCGCGCGCGCAAAGAACTTGGGCCGTTCATACTTGTCGCCGAATTCCTGACGGTATTTGCGGGAGGAATACTTGTAGACAGCGTCGCGCTTCCGGGCTTTCGGACTGAGGCGGTTTATCTCGGCTCGCTTGTAGTGCCACGCGGCGCGCGTCATCTGCGGCAGCAACTGCGACACGGCGAAGCGGTACGAACCGATAGCCAGATCGACGTTGACGAACACATCGCCGAGTCGCAGGCCGTAGGTGCGCAAAAAGGCTCGCTCCAGTACTTTCTTGGCTACTTCAAAGCCAATAAAGTCGTGATAGGCCTCGGAACGATACCGACCGGCCGCCACCTGAATCACATCAAAGGAAAACTCTACCTGCGTGTGCTCAATGGGCGCGTCGGCGTACGTCACCACCGCCCCGTGTTTCTTCGCCAGCTCCGGGTAGATCGAAGCTACTGCCTTGTTGGTGCCAAGTGAGTGACCTTGATTGTCGGCCGTGTAATGCGCCAGCGCGCCCAGCGCGAACGCGTACTCCTCCCGCGTGGTGGCCTCGTCGAGCAGCGCCCGTACGAACGAACCGGTACGAACATAGTGCGTCAGATTCGTGAAGAAATGCGCGCCGAAAGGATAGTATCCCATATCCTGAATAATAGCCCCACCATACGCGAAGGCGCGGGCCCGTCGCTCCTCGTCCGCCGTAGCCCCCGGATAGCGACGCAGCAAGGCAGGTCGTAAACACGGTGCCCACGCAGAGTCGATATTGGCTTGATGGGTCAGGACGGAGTAGGCGAGCGCAGGTGTTAGCCCTAGCCACAAGATCCCGAGTACCAATAATAGTCTTTTCACGCCACCGCGTACGTGGTCTGCCACATTTGGCTACTAATCTTTCATCATTTCTTCCACTAGGTTTTTTCCGAGGTCAATTTAAATTAACATAACGAATAAAAACTCAGACAAAAGTAGAACAAGCCCCCAAAAATGATAGCGAAGTGCGGTAACTTTGCTTTGATCTCACCTGCCCGCCGCGTGCCAAGCCAGACCGTCGACCAGATTTTGCAAGAACTGCGCGCCGGGCAATTCGCCCCGGTGTACGTGCTGCAAGGGGAGGAGCCATTCGAGATCGACCGAGTCGCGGAATACATCGAGCATCACGCCTTGGCCGAGCATGAGCGGGGCTTTAATCAAGTCGTGCTCTACGGGCGCGACGCCGATGTTGCAACGATTCTGGGCAACGCTCGACGTTTCCCAATGATGGCCGACCGCGCCGTGGTGATCGTGCGCGAGGCGCAAACCGTAGCGGACCTGGAACGCGACGCCGGCCTCAAAATGCTGTTGCGCTATCTCGAGCAGCCGTCGCCAACCACCGTGCTCGTGCTCTGCCACAAGCACCGAACGCTCGACGGCCGAAAAGCTTTAGCGAAAGCGGTTGAGCGGTACGCGGTGCTGCTCACTACCAAAAAACTGTACGAAAACCAGGTACCCGCCTGGCTCACGGCTTACGTGAAAAGCCGCGGCGCCAGTATCACCCCCGACGCGGTCCTGCTGCTGGTGCAACGCGCGGGCACGGACCTGGCGCGGCTGGCGTCGGAAGCGGATAAGCTACTCGCGGGCGCCCCTCCAGGCAAAGCCATTGACCAGGGTGCCGTGCTCGCGGGTGTTGGCATGAGCCGCGAATTTACGATTTTTGAGCTGCAATCGGCCCTAGTGCAGGGCAATTCCGGGCAGGTAGAGCGTATCACCCGCTTTTTTGAAAGCAATCCGAAGGACAACTCCATCATTCCGCAGTTGGGTTTACTGTTTGGATTTTTCGCCCGGTTGCTCGTGCTACACCAACAAAAAGCCGCGGGCCCAATCAACTGGCGCGCCGCACTCGGTAATCGAGCCTTCCTGCAGAAGGAATACGAAGTGGCGCTCCAGCGCTTCCCTTACGAGCGCGCACGCCGGGTCATCGGCTACCTACGACGCGCCGACCTGCAAGCCAAGGGGATTGAAGGCGGCACCCTCAGCGACGCCAACATCCTCCGCGAGCTCACTTTAGGAATTTTGCGGGGCTAACTCTGCCCTTCAGTTCAGAATAGCTCCGCTATCATACACCGAGCCGAGCCGCCACCGTACCGCTCGATCGTATCGAGAGAAGCCGTCAGGATTTGGGTATGCGCGCGAAGTGCAATTTGTTGCTCGGTGCGGATAGACGTCCACGCCTGGGCCGAGAGTACCAGCAACGGCGCCTTTCCGGCGGGCCTCAGCTGAAGCATATTGCCTGCGAAAGCCCGAAGCTGGTCGTGTGAAATGGCTAGCACAAAACGGCCATCCAAAGCGAGTCGCTCGCGAAGAATGGCGCGCTCTATCGGGTTGGCAATCGCGTCGAAGCAGGCAACGGCCACCGTCTCACCGATACTCAGCAGCACGTTGGTATGGTAGATTGGGGTACCGAGTGCATCAGTAGCCGTGAAAACAACCGGTTCGTACCCGAAACGGGCGGCCCAGGCGAGCACGGCGCGGTGATGGGTCCGGGGGGAGAGGGCAGCATAAGCCACCTGGCGGGCCCGGTCGAGCACGAGCGAGCCGGTTCCTTCCAGAAATTCCTCGTCGGCCTCGCCACCACTCAAGTCGACTACGGTCGGGTAGGGGTGGCCGTGCGTGGCAAGTTGCTCAAAAACGGCCGTACGCCGTTCGGTACGGCGGTTCGTGGCGTGCATTGGGTAGAGGACTGCGCAGCCGTCGGGATGAAACGAGACCCAGTTGTTGGGAAACAGCGAATCGGGGGTAGCGGGAGCGCCAGGATCCTGAAATACGATCACTCGCAGACCCGCCGCGCGCAATTGCGCGACAAACACGTCGAACTCCTCCTGCGCCCGAGTGGCAATGGCTACCCGCGACTCGGCCCCGATCGCGCACTGAAACGCATTCGTACCGGCGGTTTCGGGATTGAAACCAAACGCCGCCGGGCGCACAAGTAGCACGGCGTTGGTGAGCTGGGATGCGGGAAGACGGTCGGGATGCGGCATAGCGAAGGCGAAGATGCGCTCTCTACAGGCTGAAAAGGATGCGAACCGATACTAGCGGCTTGGAACGAGGCGACCTACCCCGCCGTGGAACGTACTTTTGGCGCACGTATCCTCCCACCACCTGCGTTCGTTGCTCATCGCACGCTCATTCAGGCACCTGATGCCCGTTCGTTCACTTGCTTACTGGCGCCGCGGGGCGCTCGTGCTACTCTTCCTCTTTACTGGCGCGTCAGCTGCTTGGGCACAGGCCACGGCCGAAGTGCGGGGCTTCCTCTACAACAAGGCCGGCGGCGAGCCGCTGCCGTACGCCAATGTGCGCCTGGTGGGTACGACGTTAGGAGCCGTAACCGATAACCGCGGCTATTACTCCATTACGCGCCTCGAGCCGGGCACTTACGCAATCGAAGCATCCGCCCTGGGCTTCAATCCGGCTACCCAGGAGATTACATTGAAAGCGGGCGAAATTCGAACGCTAAAGCTCTACGTTGTGGAGACAACTGAGGAGTTGGCCGAAGTGCAGGTGACAGGCACTAAAACGCAGCAACTGACGGAAGTGCGCGCGGGCGTTCAGAAAGTGACCCCCGTAGATATCAAGCTGATGCCGGCAGTGGGAGGAGAGGCAGACCTGGCGCAGTTTCTACAAACCGTACCGGGCGTGGTGTTCACCGGCGATCAGGGCGGCCAGCTTTACATCCGTGGCGGCACGCCGGCCCAGACGCTGGTGCTGCTCGACGGGATGACACTTTATAATCCCTTCCACTCCATTGGCCTGTTTTCGGTTTTTGATACCGATATTCTGCGGAGCGTGGACGTGTACACGGGCGGATTTAACGCGGAGTACGGGGGGCGCACGTCGGCGGTGCTCGACGTCACAACCCGCGACGGCAACCGCTCGCGTCTGGCGGGCAAGGTGGCGGTCAACCCATTCACCTCGAAGCTGCTGCTGGAAGGCCCACTCACGAAGAAAAACGCGGAGACGGGGTTAGCCGGCGCGTCTTTTCTGCTCAGCGGCCGCACGTCGTATCTACAGCAGACCTCCAAGATTTTCTACGAGTACGCCAACAAAGACGGGCTGCCCTTCAACTTCCGGGACCTCTACGGGAAGGTGTCGCTCAACGGGGCTGGAGGCTCGCGCCTCAACGCGTTTGGCTTCAACTTCACCGACCGCGTGGGGCTCGTAGGCAACACCGACATTAGCTGGGATACGTACGGCGCGGGCGCCGACTTCCTGCTCCTGCCGGATAAGTCGTCGGTGATCATGCACGGCTCGGCTTCGTACTCCGACTATCAGGTGAAGCTCACCGAGCCAGCGTACCAGCCACGAACTTCCCGCATCAACAACTTCGACCTGAAGCTTGATTTCACCTATTTCATTCGTAAAAATGAGTTGAAGTACGGTGTCCAGCTGCTCGGCAACGCCACCGACTTCGTAGGGTATACGCCCACCCGCATCCGTCAGCAGGAGCAGCAGAACAACACCGAGCTTGCGGCTTTCGTGAAGTACCGTATCGTGGCGGGCGGCGCAGCCGATCGCTTTGTCATCGAACCAAGCGTCCGGCTGCATTACTACGCTTCGCTCGCCCAGTTTTCGCCCGAGCCCCGCCTGGGCCTCAAGTATAACCTAACGGAAAATATCCGCCTTAAAGCGGCGGGCGGCTTCTACACCCAGAACCTGCTGGCGACTCGCTCTGACCGCGATGTAGTCAATCTATTCGCCGGCTACCTATCATCGCCCGATGTCTTGCAGCGCGCCGACGGCTCGCGCGTCGAGAACCGTTTACAGACGGCCCGGCACCTGATTACAGGCCTCGAAGTTGATCTGTTCGATTCGCACCTGACGCTCAACCTGGAGCCCTATATCAAGCAGTTCCCGGTCATCGTCAATATCAACCGCGATCGCTTCTCGGCGGCGCAGTCGCAGTACGTGGTAGAAGTAGGCAACGCCCGCGGCGTCGATCTGGCTTTTACTTATAAGATTGGGGGACTGCTAGCACAGGGCTCGTACTCTCTCACGAGCATTACGCGCAAGTATGGCAGCCTGGAGTACCGCCCCAATTTCGACCGTCGGCACAATGTTAATTTGCTGGGCTCGTACCAGTTTGGCGCCCGCAAGTCGTTTGAGGTGAGCGCACGCTGGAATCTGGGCTCAGGCTTTCCGTTTACGCCCACCGGCGGATTCTACGAGCAACTCCTGACGGGTGATATTCAGCAGCCCGTTGATCAGCAGAATGGAACACTGGGCGTTTTTTATGGCGCCCTCAACTCGCGTCGTCTGCCGTACTACCATCGCCTCGATTTTTCGGCTCGCAAAACGTGGAAGCTGCGCGAAAACCTCAAGTTTGAGCTCGATGCCAGCGTAACGAATGCTTACAACCGCCGAAATATCTTTTACTTTGACCGCGTAACGTCCGCCCGCGTCGATCAGCTACCCGTGCTGCCGGCGCTAGGAGCTTCGCTAAATTTTTAAGTGCTTGGTATTTGGTAATTAGTACTTAGTACTCAGACTACCTGAATGAGTCATCTGAGTACTAAGTACCAAATACCCGATACCAAAATACCCATCAACTATGACCTTCTCCTCTCGTTTCCGTCCGCTGCTGCTGGCTGCCTGGGGCGCCGGCGCGGTGCTGGCTGCCCCCACGGAGGCTCAGGCCCAGCAAACCCAGCTGGTGATCAACCCCGAGGCGCGCTTTGCCGAAGGCGTACGGCTGTACGGCCGTCAGCTCTACGGGCCCGCCCAGGCGGCATTTGAGGAGTACCTGCGCGACCCCGGGGTACGCGTGGAGCCCGAGCGGGCGGCCGACGCGGCTTACTACGCGGCCGTAAGTGGCCTGCGCTTGCTCCAGCCCGACGCCGAAGGGCGAATTCTGGCTTTCGCCGATCGCTTTCCGGCCCACCCAAAAGCGGCGTTGGCGTACTTCGAGTTGGGCCGGTTCTACTTCGAGAAGAAGGACTACGAGCGCGCCATTCCAAACTTGCAGCAGGTGGCGCCGAGTCTGCTCACCACCGGCGAGCGCGCCGAATCTGACTTCAAGCTCGGCTACGCCTTGTTTCAAACGAAGCAGTTCGATAAAGCCCGTTTGCTCTTCGACCGCACCAAAACCGGCACGCACGCTTACGTGGCGCCCAGTCGCTACTACGCGGGCTTTCTTGCCTTCAAGGCCAGTGACCTGAAGACGGCACGCACCGATCTGGAAGAGGCCGCTAAGAATGATGCCTACCGTTCACAGGTGCCGCAGCTCCTGACCCAGATCCTGTACCGCGAGAAAAACCTGGGCGAAGTCATCCGCTACGGCGAAGCCTCGCTGGCGCAGAAGCCAACCGTCGCCGGCGCCGATGAAATTCAGCTGCTCGTCGGCGATTCGTACTTTCAGCAGGAGGATTATGCGAAGGCCTTTCCGTTGTTGACCGCTGCCGCTGGCAAACCGGGCATCCGCGGTCCGCAGGGAAAGGCGGAGGCCGCCCTCGAATACAAAACGGGTTATGCGGCCTACAAAACCGGCGACTTTAAAGCCGCCGTGCAACGTCTGCAGCCCGTAGCCGCCGTGCGCGACACCCTCGGTCAGCTCGCTGCTTATCACTTGGGCTTGAGTTACCTGCGCGTCGATGGGGGCAACAAGCCGTTCGCCCTCACGGCATTCGAGCAGGCTCGGCTACCCGTACTCGAACGCAAAATCGCTGAGCAGGCAACGGTCAAGGTCGCCGAAATCAACTTTGAGCAAGGCAACACGCGCGCGGTCATTGCGGCGCTGGCTGATTTCAATAAGAGCTTCCCTGCCTCAAAACTCGGCGATACGGCGGACGACCTGTTAAGCGAGGCGTATTTGAGCTCCAACGATTATCCCGCCGCCATCCGCCACATCGAAGGGCTGACGAAGCGCTCCAACAAGATCGACCGTACGTACCAGCGCGTGACGTACTACGAGGCCGTCAATCAATACAACGCGGGCAAGCCCGAAGCGGCGTTGCCGTTGCTCGATAAGTCGCTGTCGACGCTCGCCGAACCGGAGCTGCGCACAGCCGCCAACTTTCTGAAGGGCGAGTCGCTGAGCTTGCTACGCCGCTGGGATGAGGCGGCGGCCGCCTACAACAACACGTTCCGGGTGACGCCTACAGCCGGTCAGCAGGATTTATATCGCCTCTCGCGCTACGGTCTCGGCTACGCGTACTTCAACTCGCTGAAATACGCTGAAGCGCAGGTGCCATTTACGGCATTCCTGGCCGATTCGGCTTCGCGGGAAGGCGACCCCAACCTGACCGATGCACGTCTGCGCCTCGCGGACTGCTACTACATCGCGAAAGACTATCCGCAGGCCCTGTCGCTCTACGACAAAGTGATCGCCGCCAACGGCCGCGATCAGGATCAGGCCCTGTTTCAGAAAGGTGTAGTACTTGGCCTGACCGGCCGGCGCGACGATGCGCTGCGCACGCTCGGCGAGATTCCGAAGCGCTTTCCGCAATCGCGCCTGCTCGACAACGCCCAGTTTCAGCAAGCACAGCTGGAGTTTGAGGCAGGCCGCTTCGCCGAGGCCGTGCGCGGCTTCACCAGCTTGATTCAAAACCAGTCGACCAGCGCGCTCGTGCCGCAGGCGTACCACAAGCGCGGCGTAGCCTACGCCAACCAGCAGCAGTACGACCCCGCCGTCGCCGACTTTAAGAAAGTGCTCGACGAGTACGCCACAAACCCCGTAGCCGAGGCGGCGATCTTCTCGTTACAGGAAGCCCTGACGGCCGCCAATCGCACGGAAGAGTTTGACCCGTTTCTGCAGGCCTACCGCGTGCGCAACCCGGACGCCAAGTCGCTGCAAAGCGTGGAGTACGAGGCGGCCAAATCGCTGTACTTCGCCGAGAAATATGAGCTGACGGTGCCAAAGTTCGAAGCCTACCTGCGCCAGTACCCCAACGCGGCCGTCGCGGCCGACGCGCGGTACTACATCGCTGACTCGTACTTGCGGGGAGGCGACAAGAAAACCGGGACCGCCAAGATGCGCGAAGTGCTGAGCGATGGTAAAACCCAGTTTCTCAACAAGGCGCTCAATCGGGTGGCTGACCTGGCGTTGGAAGAAAAGGACTACCCAACGGCCATCCAGTATTACACGCGCCTAGCGACGGCCGCCACGTCGCGGCGCGAGTCGAGCAACGCTCAGCTGGGCTTACTGCGCGCTACGTTTGCCAGCGGCGATTACAACGGCTCACGTAAGCTGGCCACCGATCTGCTGGCGGGTGGCAACGCTACGCTCAACGCGACCAATACCGCCCTGCTGATCCGGGCGAAAAGCTCGCTTGGTCTGGGCCAGTACGCCCAGGGGATCCAGGAGCTACAGGCGACCACGGCCGCCGCCTCCGACGAGAACGGTGCCGAAGCGCAGTACTTGCTCGCCGAGGCGCAGTTTCAGCAGAAGAATTACAAGGAAGCCCTCGCCGAGGCGTTCAAGGTGTCGCAGATCTATGGCGCGTACGAGCGTTGGGTCGGGTATTCTTTCCTGCTTTTGGCCGATGTGTATTCGACGCAGGGCGATTTTTACCAAGCCAAAGCGACGCTCGAATCACTCAGTAAATCGCCACTGTCGGATATTGTTGCCGAAGCGCGGCGGAAGCTCGCCAACCTCGAAGCCGGCGGCAAGACCGACGGCAGCAGCGGTGACGGCGGCGATAAATCCGGCGCAAACCCGACTGGCAAGTCACGCCGCGGCAAGACCGACGCTCCGGCGGAAGGCAAATAACCTGGTCCGTCCGTCTCTTTCTCTCGACTCACTCGCTCTTTCGCTCTTCGTAGCCGATGCGTATCCCTCCATCTTCGCCCAATTTGCTCCCGTCGCCACCCGATCGGCCCGTCCTCGCGGCCCTGCTGGTTGGTTTCGCGCTTGCCGTGCCCGCCCTCGCCGTAGCGCAGCCCGGCGGTCGCAGCGACTCGCGACTTGAAGACACCGAAATTGTCATCGAGAAAAACCGCACGAACGAATTGCCAGCCGCCTCGCGCAACTTCGAGCAGCTGCGGATTCCGCCACCGCCTCCCGTCAAAAAGGAAATTAAGTACGATTTCCGCGATTTCAAGGTACCTGACCGACCACTACCCGTAACGCCGCGCCCCGCGCCGCTACGCCAGGAGGCTACTACGGCGGTGCCGGGCTTGTACCTGGAGGCGGGCTTCGGCAACTACGGGACGCCCTACGGCCGCCTCGGCGCGCATACCAAGCCAAGCACGAACTTTCGCGCTGGCCTCGATGCGCGGCACCAGTCGAGTAGCACCGGGCCGATAGATGGTAAGAATTCCGGCGCGTCGAACACCGCCGCGAGCGCCGAAGGCGAGTTCTTCTCGAAAACGGCCGCCGTGGGCGCTCGCGCGGGTTTCGAGCGTAGTGGCACCTATTTCTACGGCTACGACCGCTCGCTAAGCGAGCGGCTAAAAAAGAAGACGGATTCCCTTGAGCAGATTCACACCCGGATCAACGCCGAGGTGTACCTGCGCACCACGGACGTCAAGCGGCCGTTTCAGGCCGAAGTCGTCGCGGGGGTTCGCAACTGGCAAAACAGTGATTCAGAAAAAGAGACTGACATCAACGGGAAGCTAAACCTGGGCTTTGGTCTGGACGAAATGAACCGCGTCACGATCCGCACCGACGTATCTAATATAAGCTACGAGAGCTTCACGAAGCAAACGCGCTCATTCGGCCAAAGCACCTTGGCTTTCGAGCACGATGGCAGCCGCTTCGATGCCACGCTCGGCGCGACCGTCGGTTACACCAGCGACACCCTCAATCAGGCGAAGAAGTTTAACGTGTACCCCGCGGTACGCGTGAGCACCGAGATCATCGAAAACCACCTCGTCGTTTTTGCCGGCGCTGGGGGCGGCCTGGAACGCACGTCGCTTTACAATCTGACGCGCGAGAACCCGTGGCTGGCCGGCTCGCGGCCTGAGACCGAAAACAAGCTTGGCGTGCCTGTTGCCGACGTCAACCGGCAAATTAGTCTGTATGGCGGTCTTTCAGGCTCGCCTGTCCGCGCCATGCGGGTGTTGGGCCGGGTGGCGTACAACCGTTTCCGCAACCTCTATTTCTACAACCCCCGCGCTGTCGACTCCGTGCGGTACGAGCTCACGTACGCCGTCCACCCGGACGGCCGTCCAGCGGGCAAAGACGAGGAAGACCAAGTGGTGACCAACCTGAACATCCACGGCGAAGTGACCGTTGATATCGGCCAGAAAGTGCAGGTAGCGCTTAAGATGGATGCGGATACGTGGTCGGCCGATTCGTTGCGGCAGCCCTACCATCGGCCGGCGTATCAAGCGACGCTGACCTCCTCTTTCGGGATTGGTGACAAGCTGCGGATTTCGCCCGAAGCATACGTGATCGGCTCCACTTACGCGCTGGGCTCCGCGCTCCATCCGGATGCTACCGGCGCTCGGCGCCTGCGCCAAACCGACACGGTCGTCGATCTTAATCTGCGCGCCGATTACCAGATTACCCCACAATTTCGCATTTTTGCACTCGGGCAGAACCTCACGGGCCAAAACTACCAGCGGTTTCTCAATTACCCAGTGCGCGGCTTGACCGTGATTGGGGGCTTGGGATACCAGTTTTAGGCCCCTGATTCCGCTTAGCTTTTTGCGTATTACCTCTTTTTAAGTCAAGCGTTTATGGTGCACGATCAATTGCGTCAATTGCTCTTGGAGCACGACTGCGTGACGCTGCCCGGTTTCGGCGCTTTGCTTGCCGAGCCAGTCCCGGCGCGGATCCATCCCGTCCGCCACACGCTCTCGCCGCCGGCGCGTCGGGTTGTTTTTTCTGACCGACTTCTGCACGATGACGGCCTCCTGACTGCGGCCGTACAGCGCACCCTACCGGCAGCCGAGGCCGGTACTGCGCCAGCCCGGGTACGCTCGTTCACCGAGACGCTCCGGGAGTCGCTGCGCCAGCACCGCGCCGCCGAATTGCGCGGCTTAGGCACCCTGCGCCAGACGATGGAAGACGAACCCATCCGTTTCGAGGCACTGGAGCCCGGGTACCTGCCATTGGCCGCCTCGTTCGGTCTCCCCGAGTTGGTTTCGCGGCCCGTCGTCCTCACGGAACGCACCCGCGCCACCCGTTACGTTCCTGAGCCCGCGTTCACCAACCCGCAACTCCACTCCACTACGCCTTCCCGTCTGCGGCGATTAGTAGGGGAGGGCACCGAGCCGCTGTACCGGCTCGCTACTGCTGCCATCGTGGTATTGAGCTTGACCGCCACGTATTTTAACTTCCAGCTGACACCGCGCGGCGATCGGGGCATACTGGCTACGCAGCAAGCACCCAAGCCGCAGCGCGCCGCCGTTGGTACTCCAGCAACGGAATCTCCTTCCGCATTCGTGGTGGCGGAGCCCCTTAGCCGCGCTGTCCCGGCCGATGTAGCACCCGTGCGGGCTACCGCCGCGCCCGCGTTAACGAAAGTTTCAGCTTCTGATGTCGTCCGCAAGGCTACCGTACCGGTCACTCCCAAGCCCTTGGCCACTGCGCTCGTCGTCCCAGTAGCCAAGGGCGCGATTCCCGCCACGCCCGCCGTCAAAGCTGCGTTGGTGCGCTCAGCGCCTACCAACCGCTACTACCTGATCTGGAACGCCTTTACCACAAAAGCCAAAGCTGATCGGGAGCGCGCCAAGCTGCAAGTCGTTACGCCCGCTGAGGCTGCCAACGTCCCGACGGTACTCACCCCGCCGCGTGGTAGCGTGCTTTACCGCGTCGCCGTCGCCGATTTTGCCACTCAAGCGGAAGCGCTCGCGGCAAAGCCGGCCCTACGGGCCCGTTATGGGCCGGCGCTGTGGGTACTGCGCTATTAGCCTGATTCGTCTTTCGCGCGCAACGCGTCCTTTGAAACCCGCGCCCCGCGCGGGTTTCCTTTTACCCCAGCGCGCAATCAACCGCCCTAGATATACGCTGGCTGCGGCATTTACCCGACCACTTTACGTTACGATTACTCCGTCTCTGAATTTTCCCGAATGACGTTTCTCACGCTCTTGCTCCAGGCCGCCGCCGCTGCGGCCGACACGGTTTCCGGTGCCGTAGCTGCTACTGGCAATGCTGCCGCTGCCGCCGCTCCAGCCGTACAAACTGGTGAACCGCTCAAAATCACCGATCTGCTTTTCAAAGGTGGCTGGGTGATGTTTCCGCTGCTGATCCTCTCGCTTATCTCGGTGTACATCATCCTGGAACGTTTTCTGGCCATCCGCCGAGCCTCGCAGGACCCAACGCAGTTTATGGATCAGGTAAAGTCGCAGATTATCCGCGGCGATCTGGCCGGCGCTCGCGCCCAGTGTGCCAAGCAGGAAACGCCGCTGGCGCACATGATCGAGAAAGGAATCCGCCGGATCGGCTCGCCCCTGAAAGACATTGAAGCCAGCATCGAGAATCAGGGTCGGCTGGAAATTATGCGCCTGGAGCGCGGCATCTCCATTCTGGGTATCATCGCTGGTATCGCACCTATGCTGGGCTTCGTCGGTACCATCCTGGGGGTAATCAAGATCTTCTACTCCATCGCCGCTTCGGGCGAGTTTGGCATCACCCAGATTTCGGGAGGTTTATACGAGAAGATGGTATCGTCAGCGGCCGGTCTCGTAGTCGGCATCATTGCCCACGCTGGCTATCACACGCTCACCGTGATGGTGGATCGGGTGGTCTACCGGATGGAGAATTCAGCCCTCGAATTCACGGACGTGCTTCAGGATAACTAGTCTTTTGATGTGACGATGTGATGATGTGATGATGGGCGTTCAGTGAACACATCACCATATCATCACATCTGCCACATCATTATATCTCTCCTATGAACCTCTCCCGCCGCCGGAAGCTCAACTCGCACGTCGAAACGGGCGCGATGAACGACATCATGTTCTTTCTGATGCTGTTCTTTCTGATCGCCTCGACGATGGTCAACCCCAACGTCATTAAGCTGCTGCTGCCGAACGCCAAATCGGGTAAGCAGGTCATGAAGCGATCGCTTAACCTTTCCCTCACGGCCGAAGGCGAAGCGTACCTCGATCAGCGCCGCGTCCCGACTGATGCACTCGCCGCGGAGCTGGGTCGCTTGATTCCCACGGATTCGGCCGGTAAGGCCGGCACGACGGTTATCCTGCGCGTCGACCGGGCCCTGAACGTGCAGAAGCTCGTAGATGTGCTCGATATCGGCAATCAGCTTAAGGTGCGGATGGTGATGGCGGCCGACGCGCCGAAATAATTGGCCGCGGCGGTACGTTTTGACGGTCGTTTTGCGTTTATGCAAATAAGTGCCGTTACGCATCTCTCTTTTATCCGTCCGCTGCCGTTAACCCTTCTCCCAGCAACTGTATGCCGACCGCCCACGCCCAGACCGTCCAGCTCGAGCGCGCCAATCGCCTCCCGGCGATCGCCGGCACCGTGATCTTCCACGCGGTACTGCTGTCGATCTTCTTCGTATCGATGATCAATCTGCCCGATCCCCCCGCCGTTGGCGGCGGCGACGGCATCGTCCTCAACTACGGTACGGATACGGAAGGCTCAGGCGATGTGCAAACCACCGCTAAGGCCGCCGATACGCAGAATACGGAAGATTCCGCCCCCTCGAACGCCGAGCCCCAGACTCAGCCGGAACCCGACGCCCCGACGCCGGAAACGCCCGTTGAGGAAGCTACTCCACCACCGCTAACTTCCGACGCGGAAGAAACCGTCGCGGTTCCGGTGGTAGAAAAGCCCAAAAAGGTAGAAGTGAAAGTGGCGAAGGAAACGCCGAAAGAAACCCCCAAACCAACCCTCAACCCCGCGGCTACCTACAACCCCAACGCGGGCGGCAACGGCACCCGCGGCACGTCGAACGCTGCTACCGGCAACAACAATGGCGACCGCCCCGGCAAAGTAGGCGACCAGGGCGACCGCAACGGCTCGCTGGATTCAAAGGCGCTATACGGGGAGAAAGGATCGGGTACGGGAGGCTCCGGCGGCGGGGCGCTGGAAATGGCTGGCTGGAAATGGATTGCTAAACCTAAAGTAACGGACGCGTCGGCGGCAACTGGGGTGTTGGTGTTTAAGATCCGAGTAGATGCCGACGGCACGGTGCGCGGCATTGTCAAAGACGCCAGTCGCAGTACGTTCAACGACCCGATTGCCGAGAGTGCCTATAAAGATGCCATCGAGCGCACCGAGTTTGAGCGCACGGCCGGCAGCGATGAGGAGCGAGGTGCCGAGGGACGTGTCATCTTCCGCATCGGCGCGAATTAATCGCATAAGCTTGGGTTGAGTGATCCTGGCTTGACGAGCCATCCCAGGATCGAAAGTGAAGTAATCCAGAATGACCTACGCCGAAACGCTCGACTACCTCTTCGCGCGGCTGCCGATGTACCAGCGCGTCGGCGCGGTGGCCTACACGCGTTCCCTCGCCAACATTGAGGCGCTGTGCCGCGAGTTAGGCCATCCGGAGCGGTCGTTTCGAAGCGTTCACGTAGCTGGCACCAACGGCAAAGGTTCTTCGTCGCACGCGCTGGCGGCGGTGCTGCAAGCTGCTGGCTACCGCACCGGACTCTATACCTCTCCCCACTTAGTGGATTTCACCGACCGGGTGCGCCTCGACGGCCGGCCGGTGCCGGCGGCTTACGTAGTAGAGTTCGTGGCGAAGAACCGCGCGTTGTTTGAGGAGCTCAAGGTGTCATTTTTTGAGATGACGGTCGCCCTGGCCTTTCGCTATTTCGCCGATGAGCGGGTCGATATCGCCATTATTGAGGTCGGGTTAGGCGGCCGAATTGACTCTACCAACGTGGTGCAGCCGCTCGTCGCGCTGATCACGAATATCTCCTACGACCATCAGGACTTACTCGGCGACACCTTGCCGCTGATTGCGGCGGAAAAAGCGGGCATCATTAAGCCCGGCGTGCCGGTAGTAGTTAGCCAGTCGCAGCCGGAAGTTGCCGACGTATTTCAGCGAGTTGCCGCTGCTCAGCAGGCTTTCCTGCGCTTCGCCGACCAGGAATACGCGGTAGTGCAGCAAGCTCCGTTGGGCAGTGGTGGGCAATCGCTGAGCGTCGTTCGGCCCGCTGACGGCGCGCCTATCTTACCGAATCTGCATCTCGATCTGGCCGGCGAGTACCAGCGGTATAATCTACCCGGCGTACTTGCGACTCTGGATGAACTGCGGCTCAGGGGCTTCGATTTACCGGAAACGGTCGTTCGCGCCGGCCTCGCGACGGTGCAGCGCCGAACCGGTCTGCGCGGGCGGTGGCAGATTCTGGGCGAGTATCCGCTCGTCGTAGCTGATACCGGCCACAACGAAGCCGGCTTGCGAGTGGCGCTCGCGCAGGTCGTACAGCGCGCGCCGGCGCACTTGCACGTCGTGCTCGGGATGGTCGGCGACAAAGCCATTGGGCGGATGCTGGCGCTTTTGCCAACGCAAAGTGCTACGTATTACTTCTGCCACGCCCGCATTCCGCGCGCCTTACCCGCCGCAGAATTACAGGTGCAGGCCGCCGCATTCGGACTGATAGGGGAGGTGTATCCCTCCGTGATGGCCGCCGTAACGGCGGCGCGCGAAGTTGCGGGCGCGGCTGATGCCGTATATATCGGCGGTAGCACGTTTGTGGTGGCGGAGGTGGAAGGACTTTGAGGAAGTCTGACCGCCGTATCCGTTAGCCGCGCTGTTTAGTTATCTCTGAACTTTACCCCTGTTTCTCACTTTGTCCCGCGTCAAACTCAAGCGTTTCGCCGATAACAACACCCGTCCCGATATTAATGAGCCCGGCAGGGATACCTATAAAGTCCTTGGCGGACATTGGAACGAGCAGTTTTTTCAGAATGAGCCCACTCGCCCGATCACGTTGGAAGTGGGCTGCGGCAAGGGCGACTACACCGTTGGGCTTGCCGAGCAGTTTCCAGAGGAGAATTTCCTGGGGCTCGACATCAAAGGCGAGCGCATCTGGACGGGGAGTACGCGCGCGCGCGAACTGGGGCTGACGAATGTCGGGTGGCTGCGCGGCCAGGCGCAGGAATTGGCCGAGCATTTTGGTCCGGCAGAGTTAGCGGGCATTTGGCTTACGTTCCCCGACCCGCACAGCACCTTAGGTAAATCGCGGCGGCGCCTCACGGCGCCCCGCTTTCTATCGCTTTATCGTCAACTGCTCCAGCCGGGCGGACTGGTCCGCCTCAAAACAGATTCAGTTGACCTTTTTGAATATACCATCCGCGAGAGCCTGCCCACCCAGCGCGTGACCGGCTTACGCGTCACCCGCGATCTGTACGGCCCCGACAGTGCGGACCTGCTGACCGAAACGCGCGGCATCCAAACGCACTACGAACGCCGTTACCTTGCTGAAGGCAAACCGATACACTACCTCGAGTTCGCTTTTTCGGCGTAAGCTGCTTGCCTTCTGGCGTTAGTCATGGACCTTCACCCTTCCACCTCCAGAGCTTCGAGGGCTTCGCCCAGGGGGCCAAAATCGCGCACGCCGGGCCGGGTTTCGGCTCCGCCATTAAGCGCGAGGCCCGCGAGGGTCGGCAGCCATTCCAGCGCCGCCCGGACGGCGTTACCGGTCGGGTTCGGAACAGCTAGCAGCACGGGTACGGGCGCTTCAATGAGCCGCGTGGACAAATGCGCGTCGCCAAGGTCAGCTTCCGTCAGCCCCGTCAGGATAGCGTATGTCACTTCGCCAAACATGGGTAACTCCTCAAGTTTCGCCAGGGTGACTTCGCGAATGACCGGGTACGTAAGGTCCGCTAGTGTCAGCTCGCTTACTTCGCCCGTAAGTAGCAGGTAATCGAGCCCACACGCTTCCGCGAGGGCATTCAGCTCCGCGGCAGGACGGGCGGTTGCGTCGAGCTCACCGACGAGCCGCACGCCCGAGGTCCAGCCCGCAAGCTCCCGGACGGATTCCGGCGTCAGGGCCTCCGGGCCCGACAGGGGAAAGGCAAGCATCTCGACACCCATCCCGGCGCAGTACCGCGCATCGGAAAGGTTCGTGACGTGACGGATCAAAACGGTTGTGCGGAGCATCGGGCGGGTAGGAGAGGTCAGGTGGATGGCGAATTGGCTCAGCAAAAGTGGCACGGCCGCTCCGAAACCCAGTGAAGCAAGCCGGCGCACGTGGGGTTACGCTGGAGCGCTACGTCCGACAACCGAACTTGTTACCCGCTATCTTTGTGATGACGCCTCGACGACACTCGCTTATGGTCGTCGGGCGCATGGAGAAGATGACAAAAGGTCGGGTTTTAGTCGCCATGAGCGGTGGCATCGATTCGTCGGTGGCCGCGGTGCTGCTCCATGAGCAGGGGTATGAGGTGGTGGGGATGACGATGAAGACGTGGGACTACGCCACGGCGGGTGGCTCGAAAAAAGAAACCGGTTGCTGCTCGCTCGATTCGATCAACGATGCGCGCAACGTAGCGGTCGGGCTGGGGTTTCCGCATTATATCATCGATATCCGCGCGGAATTTGGTGAGCACGTCATCGATCACTTCACCGACGAGTACCTCGCTGGCCGCACGCCCAACCCGTGCGTGCTGTGCAACACCCACATCAAATGGGACGCGCTACTGCGCCGCGCTGATCAGCTCGGCTGCGAGTTTATCGCCACGGGTCATTACGCGAACGTGCAGCAGGACGCTGATACAGGACGTTATTATATCTCAAAGGGTCTCGACGAGACGAAAGATCAGTCATACGCGCTGTGGGGCGTGTCGCAGGCGAGTCTTGCGAGGACAATGCTGCCGTTGGGACACTTGCGCAAAAGCGAAATCCGCGCCCTGGCGACGGCCCGCGGTTTCACGGACCTGGTGAATAAGCCCGAGAGCTACGAAATCTGCTTTGTGCCCGACAACGACTACCGGGGCTTCCTGAAACGCCGCGTTCCGGGCTTGACCGAGCGGGTGGCGGGCGGCCAATTCGTGTTGCGCGATGGCTCCGTCGTGGGACATCATGAGGGGTATCCTTTTTTTACGATCGGCCAGCGCAAGGGCTTAGGCGTCGCCCTTGGGTATCCGGCGTTCGTGACTGAAATCCGACCAGAGACGAATCAAGTAGTACTCGGCAATCTGGAAGAACTTACCCGTGATGCGACCTTGGTTACGCGCCTCGCCTTGAGCCGGTTTGCGACGCTTGAAGGCCGGGGGCTCGTACCCGCGACGGTGAAAGTGCGCTACAATGACGCCGGCACGCCCGGCTGGCTCGAGCAAACCGGTGCCGATGAGGTGCGCGTATATTTTGAGCGGGGAGTACCCGCCATCACACCCGGCCAGGCGGCGGTGTTCTATGATGGCTCGGCGGTGCTCGGGGGTGGCTGGATTGCCCGCGCCTGGAATATGGAACCGGCCGAAACTTCTTTCTTTTCCGCCCTTCCCGTCCTGAACGTTGTCGCGTAAGGCCGCTCCGGCCGCTAATCCTTCTGCTTTTTCTCCTTCTCCAACTTCCCCATGCGCCTGACCGACTTTCGCCGCGGCTTCGTAGTTGCCAGTTTGGTTCTGGCGTGTGCGCTTGGTAGCTGTCGGGAGGAGCGAGACCCGATCCTGCCGCCGGGCCCCGAAGCCGCCGGCCGCGAATACTTTCCGCTCGCCGTTGGGCGCTTCTGGGAATACGATGTCGTCGATCACTACTGGAATTTTAATCGGGATTCCATTGCCCGCTTTCAGTTCCGCGAGCGCGTCGACACTGTTTACGCCGGTGCGACGGGTGAGCTCACCTATCACCTCATCCGGGCGCGGCGGGCCGATTCGCTCAGCGTTTGGCGCGATGACTCGGTGCGGGATATTGTGCTGACGCCCGATCTGGTGCGGCGTACGGTTGCCAACCTACCCACGATTGAATTACTGTTTCCGGTGGCCGACGGCAAAGCGTGGAATCCGAATCTGTATAATTCTGCTGATTCCACCTCCCGCTCCTATGCCCAGTCGGGTAATGCGCTAACGCTACCCAGCGGCCGCCAGTTTGCCCGCACGGTGCGCGTAGTCGATATGCCACAGCTTAGTGCGGTACAGCGCCGCGAGCAGGAAGCGGCGTATGCTTGGCAGGTAGGGTGCGTATACCGCCGCCGCCGCCTGCTCGATTACTGCAACCAGTCGGAGGTATCGCAGGGGCTGTGTCAGCTAGGATCGGGGTATATCGTGCGAGGCTTTGAGCGCGAAGAGCAACTTCGGTCCTGGGG
>JBKJUQ010000299.1:0-6286 GCA_046590685.1 Hymenobacteraceae bacterium | reverse complement strand
CCATCACGAAGGAGCGGTAATCGCGGTACGCGACCACGCCCAGGTTCGGGATCAGAGTCGTAAAAGCGTAATCGGCGATTTTGGGCTTCGCGGCGCTCACTACGCTCAGCAACGTGGATTTGCCCGCGTTGGGCAGGCCCACGAGACCCACATCGGCGAGCAGCTTTAGCTCCAGAATGTTCCAGACCTCCTCGCCGGGCTCGCCGGGCTGCGCGTAGGTGGGCGCCTGTCGGGTGGCGCTGGTGAATTGGGAGTTGCCCAAGCCGCCGCGCCCGCCGGGCGTAAGGGTGATGCGCTGGCCGTGCTCGACCACTTCGGCGCGCACCTCGCCCGTCTCGGCGTCGCGCGCGACGGTGCCGAGCGGCACTTCCAGGATGATGTCTTCGCCCTGCGCGCCGGTGCAGTTCGAGGCGCCGCCGCCCTCGCCGTGGCCCGCGATGACGTGCTTCTGGTACTGTAGGTGGAGCAGCGTCCAGAGCTGCTTGTTGCCTACCAGAATGATGTGCCCGCCGCGGCCGCCGTCGCCGCCGTCGGGCCCGCCGTTCGGCAGCCCTTTGGCGCGGTGCATATGCGCCGAGCCCGCGCCGCCCTTACCCGAGCGGCAGCAGATTTTTACGTAGTCAATGAAGTTTGATTCGGCCATGTGATAGGTAGCGAGGAGCGAGGAGCGAGTGGCGAGGGAAAAGTCGAAATTCAGGTACGCGTAGTCTGAGTACCAAGTACCTAATGAAAAGGCGTCATCCTGAGCGAAGCGAAGGATCTTCCCCAGCCGAGCTAGTCAGCCGCGGGGAGGTCCTTCGCTTTGCTCAGGATGACAGATGGGGAGAGCGGGCTGCGCTACGCGGCTTCGGCGGCTTTCAGGCACTTATCGATCACCAGCCGGGTGTTCTGGAAGATGCCTTCGATATCGCCGACGCCGTTGAGACCGTGAAATTTGTTTTGCTTGGCGTAATACCCTGCCACCTGCGACGTTTCGGTATTGTACACCATCACGCGGCGCCGGATGCGGGTTTCGTCCTGGTCGTCGGGTCGGTCCGAAATTTTGCCGCGCTCCAGCAGGCGGCGGGTAATTTCGTCTTCGTCGACTTCCAGCGCGATCATGCAAGCGATGCGCGTGCCGTGCTCCGCCAACAGGCGGTCGAGCGTTTCTGCCTGGGCGGTCGTGCGCGGGAAACCGTCGAAGATGAAGCCGTTGACGCCCTCGTTCTCGCGAATCTTGTCGGAGATCATGCCGATCACCACTTCGTCGGGGACGAGCAGGCCCTGGTCCATCAGCGACTTTGCTTTCAGGCCCAGCTCCGTGCCAGCCTTAATTTGGGAGCGCAGCAAATCGCCGGTTGAGAGGTGGACGAGGCCGTAGGCAGTGATGAGCTTTTGGCTCTGGGTTCCTTTGCCGGCGCCGGGGGGGCCGAAGAGGACAATGTTCAGCATAGCGAACGAGGTGGGCGCGGAGGCGGCGGGGTGCGCCGACGCGGATTGGCGAAGAATAGACTGCGTGAGCATACGAGGATCAGTAGGCGTGTTTTCAGCAGAAAAGAGCTAGCGAAAGACCAGAAAAAAGCGAGGAACGGAAGAAGTGGGGAAAAGATACGGCACAAAATCAATACGCCACCTTAGCCGACGGCTTGGTAGAGGTCGGGTAAGTGCCGGCCGAGGCCGTCGTAGTCGAGGCCATAGCCCACGACAAAGTCGTTCGGAATTTCGAGGCCCGCGTACCGCACCGCCAACGGGACCCGCACGGAAGCGGGCTTGAGCAGCAGGCACGCGATCTCGACCGACGCGGCGCCCTGTTCTTCCAGCGTCCGGACGAGGCCGGCGGCCGTGTGGCCGGTGTCGACAATATCTTCCAGAATAATGACGTGTCGACCGCTGACATTTTCGCGCAGCCCGATGAGCTGCTTAATCGCGCCGGTCGACTCAGTGCCTTCGTACGACGCGAGCTTGACGAACGAAATCTCCACGCCGTCGAGGGTCAGCTGCCGCACCAGATCGGCCGTGAACATAAACGAGCCGTTGAGCACGGCCACCAGCAGCGGCTGGCGGGTCGCGTAGTCGGCGTTGAGGCTCGCGGCGACGCTGGCAACAGCGGCCGCGATGGCGCTGGCGGGCTGGTACAGACGGAACGACTTGTCGTGAAGCGTGACGGTAGCAGTCATCCGGGAGACAGCGGGGAGAGAAAAAACAAATCCGGCGCTGAAAAGGCTTTCAGCGCCGGATTCGATTACAAAGTAACGGCCGAACGGGCAATCTACTGGTTAGGCGTCACTTCAATGGGCTGCGCGTCGGCGGGCATTTCCTGCGCGGGCATCATCACCTGCTGTTTCGCGGCGGGTACCATCGGCAACACCGGCAGGGCGGCGGTCTCGGCGGCGATGTGCGGCGCGATAACGAGCGAGACGATGCTCATCAGCTTGATAAGGATGTTCATCGACGGGCCGGAGGTATCCTTGAACGGGTCGCCCACGGTATCGCCGGTCACGGTCGCCTTGTGGGCGTCGGAGCCTTTATGCTCCATCTTGCCGTTGATCATTACGCCTTTCTCGAACGACTTTTTCGCGTTGTCCCACGCACCACCGGCATTCGACTGGAACATGGCCATCAGCACGCCGCTGACCGTTACGCCGGCCAGCACGCCGCCGAGAACTTCGGGGCCCATCGTGAAGCCCACGAGCACCGGCACCGTCAGCGCGATGGCGCCGGGCAGTACCATCTCACGGATGGCTGCTTGGGTAGAAATGGCGACGCATTTTTCGTACTCCGGCTTACCGGTGCCCTGCATGATACCCGGAATCTCGCGGAACTGGCGGCGCACTTCGTGCACCATCGCCATCGCCGCGCGGCCCACGGCCGAGATGGCGAGGGCCGAGAAGATGAACGGAATCATCGCACCGACGAACAGACCCGCGAGTACCCGGGCGTTCGAGATGTCGATGGAGCTGATGTGCGCCGTGCCCATAAAGGCGGCGAAAAGCGCCAGCGACGTGAGCGCGGCCGACGCGATCGCGAAGCCTTTGCCGGTTGCGGCGGTGGTGTTGCCCACGGCATCGAGGATATCCGTGCGCTCGCGGACTTCCTTCGGCAGCTCGCTCATCTCGGCGATGCCGCCGGCGTTGTCGGCGATGGGGCCGAAGGCGTCGATCGCGAGCTGCATCGCGGTGGTGGCCATCATGCCAGCGGCGGCAATGGCGACTCCGTAGAGGCCCGCGAACTCAAAGCTCAGGATGATACCAGCGGCAAGCACCAGAATCGGCAGGACGGTGGATTCCATGCCGATCGCGAGGCCGCCGATGACCACCGTGGCGTGCCCCGTCGAGCCTTGCTGCACGATCGAATTGACCGGGCGGCGGCCCATGGCCGTATAGTACTCCGTAATAATGCTCATCAGCGCGCCGACCACGAGACCCGTGAGCACGGCGTAGAACACTTTCATGGCCGTGAAGCCGTAGCCGCGGATTTCGATACCGCCCTCGGGCAACATCCACATGATGAGGAAGTAAGACGCGATACCCGTCAGGATCACCGACACCCAGTTGCCCAGGTTGAGCGCTCCCTGTACGTTGCCGCCTTCCTTGACGCGCACCGCGAGGATGCCGATCAGCGAGGCGATGATGCCGATGCCGCCGATGACGAGCGGCAGCAGAATCGGCGACATGCCCCCGAAGGCGTCGCTCACCATGCCGCCACCTTTGTTGAATACTTCGCGGCCGAGCACCATCGTGGCGAGGATCGTCGCGACGTAGGAGCCGAACAGGTCGGCGCCCATGCCGGCCACGTCGCCCACGTTGTCGCCGACGTTATCGGCGATGGTCGCGGGGTTGCGGGGGTCGTCTTCGGGGATACCGGCTTCGACTTTACCTACTAAGTCAGCGCCCACATCGGCCGCTTTCGTGTAGATGCCACCACCTACGCGCGCAAACAGCGCAATGGACTCAGCGCCGAGCGAAAAGCCGGTGAGCACTTCCAGCGCCTTTTCCATTTCCGGACCCGTCGGCGAAGCGCCGTTGACGAAAGCGTAGTAGAAGACGATAAAGAGAGCACCCAGACCCAGTACGGCCAGGCCCGCTACCCCCATGCCCATGACCGAGCCGCCGGTGAACGAAACGTTCAGCGCTTCGCTCAGCGAGGTGCGGGCGGCGTTGGCGGTGCGGACGTTCGCTTTGGTAGCGATCCGCATCCCGATAAACCCGGCGAGCGCCGAGAAAAAAGCGCCCACCAAAAAGGCGAGAATAATGACCGGCGAGGAGTGGTCGTTGCCGTAGCTCAGAAAGCCCAGGAAGGCCGAAGCGATCAGGGCGAAGAGCGCGAGCACTTTGTATTCAGCGCGCAGAAAGGCCATCGCGCCATCGGCAATGTAGCCGGCAATTTCGGCCATCCGTTCGGTACCGACGGGCTGACGCGTCACCCAGGAAGACTTAAGCGCGGTATAAAGCAGCGCGAGAATGCCCAACGCGGGGGCGGTGTAAACTATCCAGTGCATTTACGTGGATGAGGGGGTAGGACAACAAGAACCCCGCGTCCCTCTGGGTTAGAGGGGGGCGCGGGGGCCACTTTCGCCCCGTAGGGCGGGGCAAAGGTAGGCCCGGACCAGCCAACGCGCCAATCAGGGTTCAGGACAACGTGTTGTCCCTTCGGCCGCAGGGACGTACTTTTGCGGGCCCGTTGGTAACCGACCCGCGGGTGGCAGTGAAATACAGGCGGATGTGGCGAAATTGGTAGACGTGCCAGACTTAGGATCTGGTGCCGTAAGGCGTGTGGGTTCGAGTCCCTCCATCCGCACCACAGTTTATTTGTGATTGAGTGATTTCTGATTGAGTGATATAATCCAGAAGGGAAAGCAGTCAATCACAAATCACTCGATCACTCAATTACTCAATCAAATTGGAGATTACCCTCACGCCTACGGCCGATCTGACGGCTGACCTCGCCGTTAAGATTTCGCCCGCCGATTACCAGCCGGGTTTCGAAAAGCGCCTGAAAGAAGCCAGCCAGAAAGCGCAGATTAAAGGCTTCCGGCCGGGCAAAGTGCCCGCGGCGCTCGTGCGCAAGATGTACGGCAAGAGTCTGTTGGCGGAGGAAGTCAATAAGTCGCTCTCCGACGGGCTGAACCAGTACATCCGCGAGCAGAACCTGCGCTTGCTCGGCGAGCCGCTACCCGCCGCCGATCAGGAAATCCCCAACTTCGACAATCCGCAGGACTTCACGTTCAAGTTCGAGATTGGTCAGCTGCCGGAGATTAAGCTTCCCGCTCCCGGCTCGCTGCCCGTTACGCGCTACCACGTAACGGTGGATGATGCGACGCTCGGCGAGACAATGGACCAGATCAAGCGCCAGTACGGCGAGAGCACCGATCCGGAAACGGCCGCAGCCGGCGACTACCTGACCGGTGAGCTGCGGCAGGGCGAGAATATCACCATCCGCACGATGGTGCCGCTCGACAAGGTGCAGGCGGGGCTCGACCAGTTTGTGGGCAAGCAAGTAGGCGACGTGGTGACGTTTGACCTGCAACAGGCTTTGGCGAATGATGCCAAGGCGATTGCCACTTTGACAGGTATGAACCGCGACCAGGCCGCCGAGCTAAGCGGAGACTTCGAGTTCTCCATCGAAAAGATCAGCCGGACGCAGGCGCCCGAGATGAATCAGGCGCTGTTCGATAAAGTCTTCGGGGAGGGCACCGTGACCACCGAAGAGGACTTCCGCGAGCGCATCCGCGCTACCGTGCAGGACAACTATAACGGGGAAGCCGAGAAGCTCTTCAACCATCAGGTAGTCGATTCGGTGGTGCAGGGCACGCCAATGGCGATTCCCGACCGGTTTTTCCGCCGGTGGCTCGTGGCCGCCAATGAGGGCAAGCTCACGCCGGAGAAAGTGGAAGAGAACTTCGACTCGTACGCCCGCGAGCTGCGCTGGAGCCTGGTGCGCAACGAGGTGATGGAGCAGCAGAAGCTCGACGTGACGAAGGAAGAAGTGCTCGACCGCGCGACCCAGAACCTGCTCGACCAGTTCGGGATGAGCACGGCGTCGGAGGAAATGCGCGAGCAGGTGGCCAAGTTTGCCGACCAGCAGCTGCGCCAGGACAATGGCAAGCTCTACCGCGACACCTACGAGGCCATTGTGGCAGACAAAGTGGTGGCGCACCTGCGCGGCGTAGTAGTTGCGTCCGAGTCGGACGTTACGGCCGAGGAGTTCCGCACGATGTCGTTTTAGAAGGGTTAGAGGGTTACAGGGTTAGAAGGTTAGAGGGGATTCCCTCCCACCTTCTAACATTCCCACCCTCCCACCTGCCCTA
>JBKJUQ010000251.1:0-2973 GCA_046590685.1 Hymenobacteraceae bacterium | reverse complement strand
ACTGGAGGACGCGGTCGACAAGATCGAGTTGCAGGCGGTAGGCGGCGTGGTGCTGGCGGCGATCGGCATTCCGTACGAGGATTACACGGGCGGTCCCTCGCCGGTGACGGCGCGCTTGGGTGGCGTGTTGGCGTTCACCAGCGGGGTGGAGCGCAACGACACTACCATTCGCTCGGCCTTCCCTTACGTCCAGACGCCGTGGCGCGGTACGAGCCGCGCGGGTGGCTTCCCGGCTGCTTCGGTTGTTACGGGCTTAGCGGAGGCGGGCGCCTTGGGAATGGCGACGCCGGAGCTGATGATGCAGAACTTCCCGAACCCGTTCACCGATCGTACCACGTTCCGCTACCATCTGGTGCGGGCGGGCCGCGTAACGCTGACCGTGTATGACATCACTGGCCGCCGCGTAGCGACGCCGCTGAAAGATGCCGTTCGCGCCGCCGGTACCTACGATCAGGTATGGACCGGGATTGACCTCAAACCCGGTATCTATACCGGCGTCATCGACGTCAATGGCCGCCGTCAGAGCGTGAAGCTGCAACGCCAGTAAGCTCGGAGCTACTCCGATCCGTTGCCCAAAACGGCCACTCTGCTTCGGCGGGGTGGCCGTTTTGGTTTTTTGGCGGGCGCGCCGGTTCGGTAACTGAAAAGCTGGCGACTGCTGCCCGCTCGCTAAGCGTCACGTCTGCTTGCGTCCGTTGGCCACCGCAGCGTGACGGTAGTGCCACCAGCGGCGCCCGATTCCAGCGTTAGGCGCATACCGTGCAGCCGGGCAATCGCGAGCGCGAGCGACAGGCCGAGGCCGTGTCCCTCAATGGGGCCGTTGGCGTCGGCGCGGTAGAAGCGTTCGAACAGCCGCGCGAGTTGCTCGGGCGGAATGGCGGGGCCGGTGTTGTGCATCTGCAACATCGCTTCCCGCGTGGCAGGACTCACGGCGGCGATGATCGCAATCGTGCCAGCGGGCACATTGTACTTAATGGCGTTGCTGAGCAAGTTGTACAGCAGCGTAAAGAGTAGCTCGCGGTTGGCGTGGGGCAGGAGAAGCACGTCCGGCGCGATGTCGAGACCGGCGACGGTCAGCGCGCGGTCGGCGATCAGGTCTTCCAGCTCGCTGAGCACGTCGGCGAGCACGTCGGCTACATCCACGGTGGCCGGCCGGGCAAACTGCTGATTTTCGATGCGCGAGATCAGCAACAGCATGCGAAGCGTGGCGGTGAGGCGGTGCAGGGTTTTCTGCGAGGCTACCAGCTGAGCCTCCGCCGCCTCCGGCAGGTTTTCGGCGGCCAGCATGTTCTCAAACCGCGTTTGCAGGACGGTAATCGGGGTGAGTAGCTCGTGCGAGGCGTGCGCGATAAAATGCCGCTCCTGTTCGTGCCCGGCGCGGATACGGTCAAGCATCTGGCGTAACCCCAGATCGAGGTAACGGAAGTCGGCCGTGGTGGTGTCGAGTGGCGTGAGCACTGGTGGCAGCGGCCCCTGTACGCTCCGCAGGCGGGCCACGATAGCTTCGAAGGGATGCAACAGGTGATTCAGTACCCCAAATTCAAGCAGTAAGGTCAGGAGCACGGCTCCGGCCAGGGCGTAGCGCGCCAGCAAGCGCAGCAGGCCGTACACTTCCTCCACCGAGGCGATGCTTTTGCCAATCTCAAGCGCGTAGCGGTGGCCGTCGCGGACGAGCTCGTGGTGCAGTACCCGGAAGGCAGCCGTTGCGGCGTATTGCCGGTGCGGGAGGGTGGCGATAAAGTCGGGCTGCGCGGTGCGCGGCGAGTCGGGCAGTTGCCGTAGCGCGATAAACTCGTCCTGGAGCAAGTCGTAGTGGGCGCGACGGTCAAGCTCGGCGCCCGGCAGAAACTCCCCAATCCCGACTTGCTCAATCCGCCTCTGGACCCGCACCAGATCGGTTTGAAGCAGCGCGTCGGAGTGGCGCAGGGCCAGAATTTTCACCACCTGCGGTAAGGCCAGCAGCAGCACTGCCGCCATCAGCGCCTTGGAGAGAACCGACAGCAGAATCAGCTTCTGACGGAGGGTCATTCGGTGAGTGCCGAAGCGACGGCGGTGTCGGGCTTGCGGAGGCGGTAGCCCACCCCCCGTACCGTTTCCACCCAGTCGGGTTCGTCGGCCGGGGCGTGGGCGACGAGCTTACGGCGCAGGTTTTTGACGTGAACGTCGACGAAGTTGGAGTCGCTTTCCGCTGCCCCGAGCATATCGCCCCACAGGTGCTGAATGAGCTGCTGGCGCGTGAGCACCTTCGGGGCGTGGAGGAGCAGGTAGTGCAGCAAGTCAAACTCCTTCCGGGTTAGGCTGATCTCGGTGCCGCTCGGGCCAGTCAGCAGTCGCTCGCGCATCCGCAGCGCGAATCCACCAAACGTCAGCACGTCCTGCGGCGCGTTGAACTTGCGCCGGGTGATGGCCTGCATCCGCGACACCAGCTCCAGTAGGGAGTACGGCTTGGCTAGATAATCGTCGGCGCCCAGGTCGAGGCTCTGCACGCGGTCTTCGACGGCGCCGCGCGCGCTCAGGATGATGATGGCGGCCGTTTGGTTGTGCTGTCGTCGGGCGTCGGCCAGCACCGTGAGACCGTCGCGGTCGGGCAGGCCCAGATCGAGCAGCACGAAGTCGAACGAGCTCACGAACAGCCGCTCGGCCGCTTCGTGCGCCGTGCGCGCTACCTCGCACACGTACCCGGCATTGTGCAGGTAGAGCGCCAGTTCGCGGGCCAGCGGAGCATCATCTTCGACAATCAGGACATTCATTGGGCGACGAGCTGCACGGTAGGCAGTACAAGGTAGTGCCTGGGGGCTACTGCGTGACCGGTACTGGCGCGGGAGCGCAACGGCCGCATCTTCGAGTACAACAACACCCTGACGTTGGCGGTGGTCGGTAACCTCGATATGCGTCGCCCCGCTCCCGCGCCAGTACCGGTCACGCAGTAGCCCCCAGGCACTACCTTGTACTGCCTACCGTGCAGCTCGTCGC
>JBKJUQ010000046.1:0-3060 GCA_046590685.1 Hymenobacteraceae bacterium | reverse complement strand
GTGATATCTTTCACAGATACTAATGGCCACCCCTCCGGCACCATCCCCAGCGGGGAGTCCTTAAACGCCGTGTGGCCGATGCCTTTGGTGAGCAGACGCTGCATCAGGCCCTTTTTCAGCTCCTGGGTTTGCGCTAGCTGCTCTTCAATGTTGGCCAGCATCTCATCCACCGTGGAGAGGATTTCGGCGATGCGGCGCTGCTCGGGGAGGGGGGGCTTTGCAATTAGCAGCTCAAAGAAATCTTTGACCCCTACGTTAAGCAAACCGTGCGCACGCGCTCCTTCCTGTGCGATGGTAGCTAATTGCTTATTGAAGCTGCCGCTCTCAAAATAATGGACGTAGAAATCAGAGTTGCTGAACTCGTCGGCCATTGCAAAACAGATGTACAACGTCGAAACGACACCTTTCGCATACTTGTCAAGCCGCTTAAGTACCCCTAATGGGTAGCCGTTCGAGTAGCTTTTATTGTAGGCGAAGTCACCATTATGGAGCAAGTAGTACCCAATCAGGTTGCTGCTGGCCACCGTCTTGTTGAAGTACTCGGTTTGGCTAACCAAGCCAAGCTGCGCCGAGATGGTCAGCGCATTCTTGTTGTTTTCGGCATTCTTGCGTGTGAGGCGCTGAAAAACGTCCCCCATTCTGACCACCTCCCACTCCACCGGAATCTCCCCGATCTCGGTCTGCTTCATTCCGTTTTTCATAGTCCAATCTCCTCCAGCAGGCGTTCGAGTTTCTCGTCGATTTCGGCTTCCTTCGCTTCCAGCGCCCGCAGGTTGGCGTGGACGGCGGGGAGGTCGATGGCCTCGGCGGCTTCGCTGCGGTCGATGTAGCGCGAGATGTTCAGGTTGAAGTCGTTGGCGCGGATCTCGGTTAGCTCCACCACCCGCATCAGCTTGTCGATCTCCTGGCGGCCGTCGTAGGCCGCCAGCAGCGCCGCCACGTGCTCGGGCAGCAGCTCGTTCTGGTTTTTGCCCTCCTTGTAGTGCTGGCTGCCATCGAGCACCAGCACCCGGTTGCGCAGGGCTTTGTCCTTGGCTTTGCTCAGCACCCAGATGGCCGCCGGGATGCCCGTGTTGTAAAACAGCGCCGACGGCAGCCCCACGATGCCTTCCACCAGATCGGCTTCCAGCAGCTTCTGCCGGATGGTGCCCTCCGCCCCGCCCCGAAAGAGCGTACCGTGCGGCAACACCACCCCCATCCGGCCGTCCTGGCGCAGCACGGCCAGCATATGCTGCAAAAACGCCAGGTCGGCGTACGAGCGCGGCGGCGTGCCGTAGTGCAGCCGGCCCCAGGTATCGGTCACGGCGCTGGCGTAGTTGGGCGCCGTTTCCTTTTCCTTGCCGTCGCGGCCGAGCTTCTTTTCCACGCCCGTCTCGGCGGGCGTCCACCAGCGGTCCTGCGAGAACGGCGGGTTCGCCACCACCCGATCAAACAGCAGCAGCTCGCCGGCGTGGACGTGCTGCGGGCTCACGAGGGTATCGCCCTTGCGCAGGTCGGCGCTCGGGAAGTTGTGGAGCAGCATATTGAGCTTGGCGATGGCCCACGTGCCGAGGTTCTTTTCCTGCCCCGCCAGCTTCACGTTCACGTGCTGCCCGGTGGTGCCGCCCGGCTGCTGCGCGATGTAGCGTGCCGCCTCGATGAGCATCCCGCCCGACCCGCACGTCGGGTCATAGACGGTATTGGTCGGCTGCGGCCGGATGAGGGCCACGATCAGCTGCACCACCCCGCGCGGGGTGTAGAACTCGCCGCCCTTCTTGCCCGCGTCGTCGGCGAACTGCTTGATGAGGTACTCGTAGGCATCGCCGAGCAGGTCGGGCGTATACAGGTCGGCGTTCCGCAGCGAGTGCTTGTTGAAGTGGCGCAGCAGCCGCTGGAGCGTGGCATCCGTGAGCTTGTCTTTGTCGCCGAACTTGGTGGCCGTCATCACCCCTTCGAGCTGGGTGTTCTCCCGCTCGATGGCGGCGAAGGCTTTGTCGAGCGCCACGCCGATGTTTTCGGTCACCTTCTTGAGCTCGCCCCACCGCGCCTCGGCGGGCACGGTGAAGTGGATCGCGTCTTCGGCTTCCGCCGCCGTGCCGCCCTCGCGCGCCACGATGCCTTCCACCTCTTCCTCGAACACGTCGTTGGCGCGCTTCAGGAAGAGCAGCCCGAAGATGTAGTTCTTGAAGTCGGAGGAGTCGATCGACCCCCGCAAGATATTAGCCGAATCCCACAACCAGGATTCGAGGGTTGGCAGATCAAGCTTCGGCACGGCAGACAGGGAACGGGCCACGGGAGCAGGCGCTCCGGCGGCAAACAGCGGCAGTTGAGACATGGAGCGCGGCCCCGGCCGCCTCGGCCGGAACCCTTTCTCAAAAGTAGGCCGCCCGTCTTGCAGAACCTGGCGCCATCTCCCCCGAAAACAAAGAAAGCCTGTAAGACGTCGTCTTACAGGCTTTCTTCTTTAACCAGGTAGCGGGGACAGGACTCGAACCTGTTAAGTCTAACTTTTCCTGACTTGTCCGAAAAATGGCCCCATACAGCCACCAGAGGGCTTTTTTGTTAGTAATCAAGTGTAAGCCAAAACAAGGGAAAGCAGAGTAAAGCAACGAAAATCTTCCCCCAAATCTTCCCCCAGATTTGCCGCTCGGTTATCTTTGGACTAGGTATTACTCACCGACCTATCCTATGGCTACCATCCGTTTTCACCTTCGCGATGCTTTGGCATCCAGTCCGACGCCACTGGTTCTGTACTTCTCTCATAACAGTAAGGTCAGTAAAATTCCAACCGGTCAGTCCATCCTGCCGGCCCACTGGGATGCCGCTGGACAACGGGCACGTAGAGCCTATACTGGAGCACCCGAGCTGAACCATTTCCTTAAAAGCTTCAGCCTCCAGGTAGAAGGGGTATACACCCGACTCAAAACGGAGCTGGGTCACGAGCCGACCGCAGCCCACGTGCGCGAAATCATTGTTGCAGAGCGTGCCCCAAAAACGGATTCACAAGTTGACTTCTTTGCCGCCTACGAGCAGTTCCTCTCGGTAAAAGAAGTGGAGAAAAGCGCGTTAACGCTGAAGAAA
>JBKJUQ010000417.1:0-1465 GCA_046590685.1 Hymenobacteraceae bacterium | reverse complement strand
GCTAAAATCAAAACTCTCCAGATACTTCGTCGTGAAGTCTCCTTCGTTGAATTTTGCGTCGTCCATCAGCTTTAGATGGAAGGGGATGGTGGTTTTGACGCCTTCTACTACGAACTCGCTTAGGGCGCGGCGCATCGTGTTGATGACTTCGGGGCGCGACTGGGCGGTGCAGATGAGCTTGGCGATCATCGAGTCGTAGTTCGGCGGGATGGTGTAGCCCGCGTAGACGTGCGAATCGACGCGCACGCCGTGGCCGCCGGGGACGTGGAGCGTGGTGATCTTGCCGGGGGAGGGCCGGAAGTTGTTGCCCGGGTCTTCGGCGTTGATGCGGCACTCCATCGCCACGAGCTGCGGATAGTAGTTGAGGCCCGAGATCGGGATGCCCGCCGCTACTTTGATCTGCTCCTTGATGAGGTCGTAGGAGATGACTTCCTCCGTCACCGGGTGCTCGACCTGGATGCGGGTGTTCATCTCCATAAAGTAGAAATTCCGATTTTTGTCGACCAGAAACTCAATGGTGCCGACCCCTTCGTAGCCGATGGCCGCCGCGCCCTTGATGGCGGCATTGCCCATTTCCTCGCGCAGGCGGGGCGTCATGAACGGGCTCGGCGACTCTTCCACCAGCTTCTGGTGGCGGCGCTGGATCGAGCAGTCGCGCTCCGAGAGGTGGCAGACGTGGCCGTGCTGGTCGCCGACGATCTGAATCTCGATGTGGCGCGGCTCTTCGACGAACTTCTCCAGGTACACGCCGTCGTTGCCGAAGGCGGCGAGCGACTCGGTGCGCGCGTCGGTCCAGGCTTTCTGAAACTCGTCTTCCGCCTTGATGATCCGCATTCCGCGCCCGCCGCCGCCGGCCGTCGCCTTTAGGATAACGGGGTAGCCCATCTCAGTCGCCACCTTGATGCCGTCCTCGACTGAGGCGAGCAGGCCGTCGGAGCCGGGGATGGTGGGCACGCCGGCGGCCTTCATCGTATCCTTGGCGCTTGCCTTGTCGCCCATCTGGTTGATCATCTCCGGCGAAGCCCCGATGAACTTGATACCGTACTCGCGGCAGATGCGCGAAAACTCGGCATTCTCCGACAGGAAGCCGTAGCCCGGGTGGATGGCATCGGCAGCGGTGATCTCGGCGGCCGAAATCAGCGCCGCCATATTGAGGTAGCTCTGGGAGGAGGGCGGCGGGCCGATGCACACGGCTTCGTCGGCGAAGCGGACGTGGAGCGAGTCGCGGTCGGCGGTGGAGTAGACGGCCACCGTCTTGATGCCCATCTCCTTACAGGTCCGGATGACGCGCAGGGCAATTTCGCCGCGGTTGGCGATGAGAATTTTCTTGAACATGGGGATGCGGCCGGTAGGCCGCGCTGAAAAAGTAGCGCGGGGCGCTGGCCCGCGACGAGCGGAGCGAGTTCAACAGCAAGCGCGGCGCGCCCGGCTTATCGCGAAAGCGCTGCCGCGCTCGCGGGCCGGC
>JBKJUQ010000296.1:0-4959 GCA_046590685.1 Hymenobacteraceae bacterium | reverse complement strand
AAAGCAAATCGCCCGGCGCTCTGTACAGAGCGCCGGGCGATTTGCTTTAGGCGATTTGCGTCACCAATGCTGTCAATACTGAAAACAGCGGACACAGAAGACCTTCTAAAACAGGTCGATCAAGAAGTTAAAGCGAAACTCCGGTTGGCCGTAGACAAAGTAGTTGTTCGCACTACTAAAATTGTAGAGCACGGTAATATCGAATGCAGCCCGCTGGCCCATATGCTGACGGTAACCAAGGCCCGCAAAGTCGGAATTGACCGTAGCTCGGTAGGTCGATAATTGACCCAGATTGTCGATGAGTGGTACTTCTACCCGTAGCGCTTCGTGTTCGGCGTGGATAAAGAAATTGTCAGTAATCAAGGCCTGTCCGAATACTCTACCACCGATGTTGGAAAAGCTTTTGGAAAAGCCGGCTACACTAATGGAACTGTACTGGTAGGTTAATCCCGGACCAATCGCGAACCGCTCAGTTACGCGATAGCCGAGTAAGGCCGAAAGCCCCACGTTAAAGAAATTGACTCCTGAGCTGGAGCTGAAGCCTAGGTCGGGATTACCGGTTACAAACCACTTCGATTTCTCCTGCGCGGGCTTCACCAACTCCGGCGCCACGGGCGTACCTACATCAGTTGGCGTAGGTCGGCGGGCGGGGGCGGGTACCGCCAACGGCTGCGCGGGGCGAGCGGGCTGGAACGTGCCGGATGGGGCTTGCTGGGCTGGCGTCGCCTGCTGCACCGGACGATCAGGGCTTCCCGATGGGGGCACGGGCACGGGGTCTAAGGCTGGCCGGTCTGGAGGCAGCGCGTTCAGCTCAGGCTTGACCTGCTGGGTCGAGTCAACCTGCGCAACGGCCCCGCCGCCGGATAGGAGCAACCCGCCCGTGAAGGCCGCGAAAGCAAGCAATAAGGAAGCGCGCATGCTGCGAGAAGGGCGAGGAGTGGAGAAATGATGACGGGCGGCAGTGGCTTAAGCCAGCTGCTTTTTGCCGTAGAGCTTCTGCCGTTGCGCCTTGATGGTTTCGTCGGCTAGGTATTCTTCGTAGCTGATTCGTTTATCGAGCAGGCCCCCAGGGGTCGGCTCCACGATCCGGTTGGCGATGGTATCGACGAACTGCAGATCGTGCGAGGCGAAAAGCAACGAGCCCGTGAATTCGCGCAGCGCATTGTTGAGGGCCGTGATCGATTCAAGATCCAGGTGGTTCGTGGGCTCGTCGAGCACGAGCACGTTACCGCTGAGCAGCATCATGCGGCTCAGCAGGCAGCGCACTTTCTCACCGCCGCTTAGCACGTGCGCTTTTTTGAGTGATTCCTCCCCCGAAAACAGCATCCGGCCCAGAAAACCGCGAATGAAGCTTTCATCCTTTTCCACCGAGTACTGGCGCAGCCAATCGACCAAGCTCAGGTCAACATTGAAAAAATCAGCATTTTCCTTCGGGAAAAAAGCGGGGGTAATCGTTGTGCCCCACTTGATGGTGCCAGCCGTCGGCTCAATCTCACCGGCCAAAATTTGAAACAGCAGCGTCGCGGCGCGGTCGTCGCGGCCCACCACCGCTACTTTATCACCTTTATCGAGCGTAAAGGTGAGGTCGCGAAACACGTACTGGCCATCCACGCTGGCCGCCAGGCCTTCGACGCTCAAGAGCTGATTACCGGCCTCGCGCTCGGGTTTGAACGCGATGTAGGGGTACTTGCGCGACGAAGGTTTGATATCCTCAATCGTAAGCTTCTGCAGCAGCTTCTGGCGCGAGGTAGCCTGTCGACTCTTGGAAGCGTTGGCCGAAAAGCGCCGCACGAATTCTTCCAGGTCTTTGCGTTTGTCTTCCGTCTTTTTATTGACATCCTGCCGCTGTCGGAGCGCGAGCTGACTCGACTCGTACCAAAACGAGTAGTTACCCGGATACATCGTGAGCTTCGAGAAGTCGAGATCGGCCATGTAGTTGCACACGGCATCGAGGAAGTGGCGGTCGTGGCTGACCACGATCACCGTATTCTGGAAGTTATCGAGAAAATTCTCGAGCCAGAGCACGCTCTCAGCGTCGAGCGAGTTGGTCGGCTCATCGAGCAACAACACGTCGGGATTGCCAAACAAGGCCTGCGCCAGCAGGACGCGCACTTTCTCTGAGCCCCCTAAGTCCTGAAGTAGTGCGTGGTGGCGGTCTTCGGTAATGCCAAGGCCCGAGAGCAACTCCGCAGCCTCCGATTCGGAGTTCCAGCCGTTCATATCGGCAAACTCAGCTTCCAGATCCGCGGCTCGCTCGCCGTCGGCATCCGAAAAATCGGGCTTGGCGTAGATCGCATCCTTTTCCTGCATCACCTTCCAGAGGCGTTCGTGCCCCATGAGCACAGTTTGCAGCACGGGGTAAGGATCGTAAGCGAAATGGTCCTGCCGCAAGACGGCTAACCGCTGGCCCGGCAGCATATTGACCGATCCGGTGGCGGGGTCGATTTCGCCGGAAAGAATCTTTAGAAACGTCGATTTTCCGGCCCCGTTTGCCCCAATCAGACCATAGCAATTGCCCGGGAGGAACTTGACGGTAACGTCTTCAAATAATACGCGCTTGCCGTAGCGCAGAGAAATATTGGTGGTGCTGATCATCGAGAGAAACGTGAAGCCGGCCGCGAGTGCAAGTCCGCGCCAACCAGCCACAAAAGTAGGACCTTACGCGCGCTACAGGCGCCTTCCTGAAGCCTGTACTACGGGTGGTAAGGGCCAACATTAACGCGCCGAGCGAGGTTCGGCTGGCGTAACCTTCGGTGCGGCATTGAAGTAAGGTGCCAAAACCGGCCAGCTGGTCGGGGGGGCTAGCTCTGCTTGCCGACCGCCGATCGCTGTTTTCCCGTCACCTTTCTCCTCGACGTACGCTACTCTCTAGTATTATGGCACTTTCCGGCAATCCTCCTACTGTCTCCGGCCCTGGTCATACGATGCCCGGCGCAACGCCCCAGCCCGCTCAGCCGCTGACCGGTTTTGAGCGCATCGGCATTCGGTACGGCCTATGGGTCGGTACCGCTTATATCGTGTTTTTTCTGTTAATGAAGGTGTTGGGCCTGCACGAGCACACGGAGGTTGCGTACGTGAGTGGCGTGTTCCTCGTGGGGGGCATCATCCTGGCGCTGCGCGAGTACAAGCGCATCACGCAAAATCGTATTGACTATCTGCCGGGGCTTGGTATCGGCTTTCTCACTTCACTCATATCATCCATCATTCTGGCGCTGTTTTTCATTGGCTATTCGACGTTTGACAAGGAGTTTGCTTCGCACGTGATGACGGCCAACCTGTACGGCATTCAGCTATCCGTGCTGATGATTTTCCTCGTGATCGTGCTGCAAGGCACGGTGGCGGGCACGTTCGTGGGTTTCATTGCGATGCAGTTCTTCAAGCGCCCCGATCACCAGCTCCAGGACGACGCAGACGTATAGGGTCACCGCGGAGACACTATCAAGATGTAGATCAGTGCAAGAGCCCCGACCGCGTCTGCCGCCGTCGGGGCTCTTTACTGCCAGCTAACCGGCCGTATCCCCCAAATATGTGATTGACCGATGCGGCCGACAGCCGTACGTTTGTCGCTATGCAGGAAGGAATATGAAAACAAGCGGCGGATTCGCACCGGGCACGGTGCCCGCCCCACCGAACACCCAAACGCCTCCCGACGCTTGCCGGGGGGCGTTTACGTTTTATTGGCTGGCAAAAGCTTGGGCTTTAGGCAGGTGCCTCATCAACCCAGCCCTGCGCGCGGATGAGTAGGGTAAGACCGATGAAGAAGAACCCCCCAATCTTGTCTACCTCCACCACCTCGTTCAGTGTCAGGTGGCAGATAATAATTACGAGCGAAAGGCCCGCGGCGAGTACGATAGCGCGCAGGTGTGGGTCCCGGGTGCGGTGGTATAGATCCTGCGGGAGCACCAAAGCCCACCAGACGACTGCGGCAAACAACACCAGCCCGGGAATGCCTTGCTCGACGAGCTGGAGCAGAAAGTAGTTGTGGGAAGTAGATTGCTCGGGGTTATCCGACACGTACGTGCGAAACCGCTTGTCCGTGAACTTCTTATACTCGGGGTAGAAAGTGCTCGGCCCGGTGCCGAACCACGGCCGGTGCGCGGTCATTCGAGCCGCGGCGACCCACCGGTAGACGCGCTCCATCTCGGAAGCGTCACTTAGTTCAACCGTTGACGCCAGATGCTTGCCCAAATCGTTGCCGTTCCAAACGGTGTGTTCATAGTCGGGCTTGAAGCGCAGAAAGTGCTGCTCGCGGACCAGCCACGCCGTGCCTAAGCCAACGGCCAATGCCGTAACTAGCAGCACCGGCCGCACCATTCGTAGCCGTAGTACGCCGTAATAACCCGCTGCTACTATCACGGCCAGCCAGGTGGCGCGGGTGTACGCCAAAATGATTCCGATGAAAATCAAGATACATGCTGCCCACCAACCCGCACGGCCCAGCCCGGTATGACCGCGGTTGGTGAGGGCGGAGCCGAGCAGCGCGTAGGGCAGAAACTGCGCGACGACGATGGCATAAATGACGTGGTTTAAGTAAAACGGTTGAATGGCCCAACCGACGGCGCCCAGCGTAAGGCCGCGACTGAGGTGCCGTACGGTCGACCACGCAATGGTAAATAGTAAGCCCGGCAAGAAGGCCCAAACGAGCAGCCGCACATCGGCTGGGCGGCGTACGATTAGTCCTACAGCGATCACGAACGACGCGAGGTACCAGACCTTCGAGAGCAGGTACTTCACGGAGTGTAGCAGCTCAATGGAAAACAGCGTCGTCCAGATTGCCCACGCCAGCTGAGCCAGCAACAGGTACGTGATCGGGTGGCGTAGCCACCGTACGTCGCCCAAATGGCCGCGCAGCGCCTTGAGTAGCACCAGCGAGCCCCTCATGCTGCTGTTGCTCTCGCTGGTGCTACTCAAGGCGCTGCGCGGCCATTTGGGCGACGTACGGTGGCTACGCCACCCGAT
>JBKJUQ010000224.1:0-4598 GCA_046590685.1 Hymenobacteraceae bacterium | reverse complement strand
CCTCGGCCCCGAAGGCGGCCTAAACGGCGGCCACTTGCTATTCGAGGGCACCCCGCAGGAACTGGCGAAACTCGGTGAGGCGAACCTGACGGCGAAGTATCTGTGAGCAGTAACTGGGAAGGTTGGCGACGGAGCCGGGCAGTCTTAACGGCAGTCTGCTACTTGCTGATTTTTTACCTACCTATTCAAATTGTTCCTCAACATTTGCTAAAACTTCACAGTCACAATAGCCGCCGTATTGCCCCAGCCATTTACTCACCTTTTCTCTGTCTGGAACCTCGATTTCTAATAAAAAAATCTCCGTCAGCTTTAGAGTATCGTCACAGTCCTCTAAATGTTCGTCGAGAAAATTAAAAAGTTTTTGAAACTGGTCACGAGATATTGGTAAACTGTTCTCAAATTCTTCCTTCTGCTTTTTAGCCAGTTCATCCAGAACTTTTTTGCGTCTCTGTTTTTCGTCTTGGGATGGCATTTTAAAATTATTAGGGTGTTTTCGAAAATGTTTGCTAGTGACATCCCGGTTGCCGACATACCTTGATTTCCACAAACTTCGTTCACAGCACAATAGCCTGTAGGTTCACTTCGCTTTTCAGGCTGATTTGGACAGATAAACGAAGGTTGGCAAAGAGGTAAGAATTTAAAGGCCCATAAATATGAAATTACCTCTGAGTAGACTGCCACCAAAATTCTTTATCACAGGTTCTTTCCGCTGAAATACAGCGGCAGCAAATCGGCCGCGTCGGTCACGATGCGCACCGGCACGGCGGAGTCGGGACAGGCCATCAGTACGGCAATGGGCGCGTCCTGATGCACCCGCACTTCCAGTAGGCTTTGGCGGCAGAGGCCGCACGGCGCGAGGGGTGAATGCTGCAACGGCCGATCGGTCTGGTACGTCACGGCAATGGCCGTCACGGCCGGGCCGCGCATATCGAGCATTCCCAGCACCACCCGCTCAGCGCAGACGCCCACCGGGAAGGCAGCGTTCTCGTGGTTGGCGCCCGTGAGAATCTCGCCGTTAGCCAGTAGCACCGCCGCGCCTACCCGAAAGGCTGAATACGGGGCGTATGAGTTGGCGACTGCGGCTTCGGCAGCCACTAGCAGGCGCGTTTCATCGGCCGTCAGGTCGGCGCGCGCAACGTCGCGGTACGGAATAGAGAGCTGATGGTCGGCGGTAGGCATGGGGGTAGCGGCTAGCGGACTACAAAGATGCCCCGCGCGTGCCGTGCCTCACGGGCTGGAAGGTGGTGCGCGGTCCGGCCTACCTTTGCCCGCCCACTCCGCCATTCCCTAACAACTGCCAATGCCCCGCCCCCGAATCGTCGCCGGAAACTGGAAAATGAACCTCGACCTGCCCGCCGCGCAGGCGCTCACGACCGAGCTGGCGCAGCTGCTGGCGGTCGAAGCCGCCTCCGTGGCCGGCGTGCAGGTTATTGTTTGCCCGCCGGCACCGCTGCTGGTGCCCGTCGGCAGCTTACTCGACGGCCGCGCGGCGCTGGGCGCCCAGAACTGTCATCAGAAAGCCAGCGGCGCCTACACCGGCGAAGTCGCGGCGAGCCTGCTCAAGTCCGTCGGCTGCGCGTACGTGATTCTCGGCCACTCCGAGCGGCGCCTCTATAACCACGAAACCGACGAAACCCTCGCTCAGAAGCTGCCTGCGGCGCTGGCAGCTGGCCTGACGCCGATTTTCTGCATCGGCGAGACGCTGGAGGAACGGGAGGGCGAGGAAACCTTCGACGTACTCGGTCGGCAGCTCGAAAACGGCCTGTTTGGTCTTTCCAACGAAGACTTCGCGCGGGTCATAATCGCCTACGAGCCCGTCTGGGCTATCGGTACCGGTCGCACCGCCACCAGCGCGCAGGCGCAGGAGGTCCACGCCTTTATCCGCGAGCGTATTGCCCGGGCGTACGACGCGGCGCAGGCCGATCAGACCGCCATTCTCTACGGCGGCTCCTGCAATGCCCAAAACGCGCGGGAGCTTTTCGGCCAGCCCGACGTTGATGGGGGGCTGATCGGCGGGGCCGCGCTCAAAGCGCGCGATTTCGTGACGATCGCGCAATCGTTTTAAGCTGCGCCCGCGTTACGGCTCCAATGCTCCTCTTCGCCTCTCTGTTCGCTTGGCTTCTGGCTGCTCCAACAGCGCCCGCGCCCCTCGCGCGGGCCCATCCGGCCAGCGTGGAGTTTTGCCAGATTTATGGCGCCGTGTACCTGGAGCGCGACCCGGGTCAGCGGGCTTTTTGTGCCTTCATCGCCTACGAGGAACCCGAAGAAGCTTTCGCCGATCTGGTGGTCTTCAAAGAAGACAACCGCTTGTTCGCTGATAAACAGGGCTTGTGGTACCTGGCGCCTTCCCGCGCCTTCGCCGACTACGTGGTCTTCGTGACGCCCACGCGTGGGCAGGCCGACTTCTCTATTACCTACACCACGGCGCGGTCGTTCGCCGGCTGCCGGAAGTAAGAACAAAATGGACAATGAGCAATGAACAGTGAGCAAGGCTATTGTTCATCGCTCACTGTTCATTGCTAATTAACCCAATGGATTACATCGAGCTTACCGTCATCGCGCCCGCGGAAGCGGCCGAAATTCTGATTGCCGAATTGGGTGAATTGCCCTTCGATACGTTTGAGGAGACGCCGACGGGGTTCAATGCCTATTGCACGGAGGACGATTTCGCCGCTGCCGAAGCTCCCGCGTACGCCCTGGTGAGTCATTACGGTCAGCAGTGGGACGGCATTGAGGCGAGCCACCGCGTGATCACGCGTCAGAACTGGAACTCGGAGTGGGAGAAGAATTTCCAGCCGCTGCTACTCGCCGACGGTCGGGTGTCGGTGCGGGCGCCGTTCCATCCCCAGCCGGCGGCCGCGGATTACGATGTGGTGATAATGCCGCGCATGTCGTTCGGCACCGGGCACCATAATACCACGGCCCTCATGCTCGAAACGCAGCTCACGCTGGATCAGGAGGGCATGCGGGTACTGGATATGGGGTGCGGTACGGGCATTCTGGCCATCTTCGCCGTGCTGCGCGGCGCCCGCGAAGTGGTCGCGATTGATACGGAACCCTGGACGGTAGAAAACGCCCGCGACAACGCCGCCGAAAACCACGTCGCCGATCGCATCGCCGCGCACCTGGGCGACGCGGCGCTGCTGGCCCACGAAGCACCGTTCGACGTGGTGCTTGCCAACATCAACCGCAACGTGCTGCTCGAAGATATTCCGGCGTACGTGCGGGTGCTTAAGCCGGGCGGCCCGCTCGCCCTGAGTGGTTTCTACGAAGAAGACCTGCCGCAGATTCGGGCCGCCGCCGAGGCTGCGGGCCTGACGTACGAGACGCACCGGGTGCGCGAGAGCTGGACCGCCGCAGTGTTCCGCGCCCCCACCAGGTAGGGCGCGATCCCGGGCCGCGCCAGCACCGTTTGCTGAACTTTCACCTGCGGCCCCGAACTTGCGAAGTTGCCCGCGGTGGCTGTGCGTTATCTACGGACCCGCGCGGCGGCTGTGCTCGCCTTCTTCGCCTGAACTGATGTTCGCATTTTCGTTTCGATTTAGCCTGACGGCCGCGCTTGCTCTTTTGCTGGCCCTGCCCGCTACGGCCCAGAGTAAGCCGAAGTCGAAGCCCGCCGACGACGGCTGGGGCGATCCCATCCCGATCACGCCCACGCCGAAAGCCAAGGCGAAATCAGCCCCGGCCAACGATGGATGGGGCGACCCGCTGCCCGCGACGCCGCCGCCCAAGCCGAAGGTCAAGCCTGCGGCCAAGACTGCCGCCACGCCTTCGGCGAAGCCAGCAGTTAAGCCTTCGGTTAAGCCCGCGGCCCCTAAAACGGCAGCCAAGCCGGCCCCCAAACCCGACGCCTCTCCCGTGGAGCCGGCGCCGGATAAAGCGGCCCCCGCAACCGATAGCTGGGGGGGCGGTGACCCCGAGCCCGAAGCGGCTAAAACGGCCGTCGCACCGGGTAAGAAAAAGCCGACTTCGTTCATCAAGTTGTCCACCGATCCGGCGGTTTTCCCCGATGATGCCCGCAAGCTGCTCGACGGGGTAAAGCGCGAGGACGTCAGCGACGACGCGCGGATGTTTCAGAGTACGTGGTCGGCCGGGCGGTTTTCGCCTTCTCAGCAGCAGCGCGTCATCGGGATTGCCCAGCAGATGGTGGAGCGGCGCTACAAGGCCAACCCGCACTACCGCCAGTTCTTCGGCTCCCTGGTGAATGCCGTCAATGAGCAGGCCCTGAGTGGCTCGGCGCTCGACGACTTACTGACGGTCTTCGAGAAAACGATGACCAACGACCCGCCCGCGGCGATGGCACGTCTGCTGAGCACCGTCAGCGTGGTACTCAAGGAGCGGACGCTGTTTCAGGGGCGCACCAACACCCTCAAGTTCGGCGGCGGGAAGTTCTCGTTTCAGTACTACGACGCGACCAACCCCGCACCCACGTTCGGCACCCCCTACGAGCGGCCGGCCCCCGAGCCCGTGCCCGAACCCGTGAAGAAAGTAGAGCCCGAACCCGCCCCGACGGCCGCGCCCGTCGCCGCGAAGCCTAAGCCGAAACCCAAGGCTAAGCCCAAGCCGAAACCCGCCAACGATGGCTGGGGAGATTGGGG
>JBKJUQ010000184.1:0-12296 GCA_046590685.1 Hymenobacteraceae bacterium | reverse complement strand
GTGGTGCAGCACCTGGCGCCCGACTCGTCGGGCGAGTTTCTGATTGACCGGCTCAACCGCCACTGCGATACTTCCCTCGCCTGCCACTTGGCCCGCGATGGCATGCGCATTGAGGCCGGCCATCTCTACCTGGCTCCCCCCGACCGGCACCTGCTGGTGCAGCCCGACGGCACGCTGCTCGTCACCAAAGGCCCCCACGAAAGCCACTACCGGCCCGCCGCCGACGCCCTCTTCCGCTCGGCGGCCGTGGCCTTCGGCGCGCGGGTGGTGGGGGTGGTGCTCACGGGGATGCTCCACGACGGCACCGCCGGCCTGGAGTTCGTGAAGCGCTGCGGCGGCCACGCCGTCGTGCAGGACCCCGCCGACGCCGAGTTCCCCGGCATGCCCACCAGCGCTCTTCAGCACGTGCTGGTCGATCACGTCGTGGCCCTCGCCCACATGGGCGCCGTGCTCGAAGCGCTCGTTGCTGCGCCCCTGCCGCCGGCCGGCAACTCCATCCCCGAAGATCTGCGGCACGAAGCCGCCATTGCCGAACGCGTCGTGGGAACTACTACCGCTATTGCCCAATTGGGCACCCTCGCTCCCATGACCTGCCCCCAGTGCGGCGGCACCCTCTGGGAACTTACCAACGGCAAGGTATTGCGCTACCGCTGCCACACGGGCCACGCCTTCACGGCCGACGCGCTGCTCAAATCCTCGCAGGAGGGCGTGGAGGAAACCCTGTGGGTGGCGCTGCGGATGATGGAGGAGCGCAAAAACCTGCTGACTAGTATGGCCACGCGCGGGTTCGGGCCGCTCTCGGTGCAGCAGGAAGAGCGCATCGAGGAGATGCGTCGCCACATCAACCGCCTGCGCGAGTTTCTGCTGAATGGGGCGGTCGGCGCCGTACCCGCCGACGGGCCAGACAGCGGCACCGGCGTAGCGACGGGGTGACCCTCGTTACTCCCTTGCCCGAGGTTTAAACCCCGGGCAAGGGAGCCGGGATAGTCGACCAGTAAGTCAGGTACGCCTTCTTCACCAGAAACCCGGTCAGCATCTCCTCCACGCGCGCCCCCGTCTTCACCGTCTCGCAGTGCTCGACGTGCCCTTTGCGGTAGGTCACGATAAACGGCGCCTTGCTGAAGGCTACCTCCTTGGCCGTGACGGGTGTCTGGTTTGCCTCGACCATCACGAACAGCACGTGCTCGAAGCGCGCGTCGTCCGCGAGGCGCGCTTCGAGCACGCGGTAGGTTTCGCAGGCCTCGTCCTCGAATTTGGCCAGCTGAAGGGCCGCGCCCAAATGGGCCGGACAGGTAGGGGGGCGCTTACGCGGTGGGGCAGGGCAGATGCTCCTGCAGGATTTCCTCGACTTGGCCTTCGGTTACCACCGTCTCGCAGTGCAGCAGGCGACCATTGCAATACGCCGCGATGAACGGCGCCTTCGTGAACGCGACGCTGGCCTTCGCCACCGGGTTCTCGGCCGCATTTACGCGCAGGAACAGCACATGGATGTAGCGCGGGTCGTTGGCCAGCCGCTCCAGGTGCGGCGCCAGGGTTTTACAGACCGTGCAGTTCTCGTCCACATACTTGACCAGCACGCAATGCCGCGAGTAGATGAGCTGACGCAGGTCGGCATCAGTAGCCTCCTGTAATTGCAGGCGTGGGGGTGGGTTGGCAGTCATAGAGAGCGCAACAGGGGAAAGAAGGAAGGGCAGAAACGCATCTAAAGATACGGCCGAGAGCCCCAGATGCAAGAAGTCGCGCGGCCGGATGCCCCGCCGCCGTCGGTAAAATTGAGTTGCCCTATTTTTTCCCGGCAACCCAGTCGAAAGGTTACAGCCCGCGCGCAGGTAGTCCCCGGCCGCTAAAGGGCTGCTGGCCACGCGGCGAGCAGCGGCGTTACCCTCGGAAAACTATTGCCCCTCTTGCCCGCTCTGGCCGTCGAATCGGAGGCTGCATCAAGTAATTTTCGACTAGTCGTTCGGCGGCAGCGCCGCTGGTTCTCTCACCGATGCAAAAGGGCCGTCCCGGTGGGGCGGCCCTTTTGCATCGGTGAGGTTGTGGGTAGCCCGCTGCTGCCCGTGCCGGCCGCGGGTCGTTCGTCAGCCTTCAGTTGGCCTTCAGGTAGCTGGTCAGAATCTCTTCCACCCGCGCGGCCGTCAGCACGGTGCCGCAGTGCACGAGGTGCCCGCGCCGGTAGGCCGCCATAAACGGGGCGTGGGTAGCCGCCACCATCGCGGCCGACACGGCAGTTTCGGCCGCCTCCAGCTGCACGAACAACACGTGGGCGAAGCGCAGATCGTTGGCGAAGCGCAGCAGGTGCGGCGCCAGCGTGCGGCAGACCGTGCAGCGCGCATCGACGTACTTGGCCAGCACGAACGGGTGGGCGAAAATGAGCTGTCGCATATCCAGGTCCGTCGCGGACTGGAGCGAGCGCAGGGGAGAAGCGGTGGACACGGAAGGCAGGCGGGGGAGGAGTAGCACCCGCTTAACCGCCGGGCGGCGTTTTCAGGTTACGCGGGCCGCTAAAAAAATCCGGGGCTAAATCCGGGGGCTACCGGCCAAAGGTACCAGCCGCGCCGGGGGGTAGGGGGCGGCCGGTTTCAGAAGGCTTTCAGCCGGATCACCTTTTGATTTATAGCTGACCGCTTAAAAGGGGAGGTCGTTGTCGGCAGCGTTAGGAATTGCCTGCTGGTGAGGATTCTGAATCCCATCGATGACCGGGCGGAAGATGGCGGCAGTAATTGCCGCTATTTCGGGTTCAGTAAACGGCTCATTGTAGTAATGAATCAACTTTTGGGTGGAGGAGCTGAATTCTATTGAAATGTGCGTCTCTTGTAGAACAAAATCAACGGTTTGCGACAAGTCAAGCGCCGGCTCTGGTGGCATGTGCTTGAGATTTTTAAATTGAATCTGAAATTCCAGTTGCCGGCGCCCATAATAGCCAGGATTCGGATTATCGTCCCAAACTTTCATAAAGTCCATGGCGATACGCAACGCTGCTGCTGTATCTACGGCTAAATCTGTGCTCAGTCCGACAAGTATTGGCCGGTCTGCTCCAAAGCCGGCTGTGAAATTGATGCTAAATGCATTTCCGAAAAACATTTCTGCCAATAATCGCTGCTTTTTAAGGATTGACGGTAACAAGTCACGATAAGCCACTTCGATGAAGTGCGCAAGCGACCGTCTACCTAGCTGGCGGCGGGCCAGTACGCGGGTTTCTACACTGGCTTTCAGTAGTGCAATTTCTTTGTCCAGATCGTCATCGTCTGCAATATCCTCCCCTTGCGCTCCCCGCAGATAAAGATCCAGTGACCGAATAAGCCGTTCCGCGAAGAAACTCAACAACGGCTCTATCACGCCAGCATCAGCTTGGCTTAATACGCCATAATACTCGCCCTTTTCTTCTGTCTTGATGACGATTGGCGGAAATCCTGCCTGCATCAACAATAAATTGGTGAGCAGGCGCGTCATCCGGCCGTTGCCGTCATCGAAGGGGTGGATAGCGACGAACTTGTGATGGAAAAGCGCGGCCAATACCAGTGGGGGTAACTGGTCGCGGTTTTCGCGGTACCACGCCATCAGCTCCTGCATTTTGGCGGGCGTCTCTTCGGGGCTGGCGTAGTAGTGAATGGCGCCGGTGCGCGTTTCGACGTGGTTCGGCGACGTTTTGTACTGCCCGAGCTGAATGGTTTTGGTCGTGGGGCGGCCGTCGGCAGTTTGGGCCTTCACCTGGTACGGCTCCACCAGAATCAGCCGGTGCAACTCGCGGATTTCGGACTCGGTGATACCGCGGTCATCTTTCACCAAAGCCAGCAGAAAATTGATCGCCTCGTTGTGGCCGCGCAGGTCGAGGTGGTCTTTTAGCGGCTTGCCTTTCGCCGTGACGCCTTCCATCAGAAAGGCCACGGTTTCGCCGAACGTCAGGCTGTTGCCTTCGATGGAATTGGAGTGATAATTCCAGTCGAGCCGGAATTTCTGGAACACGCGGTCCAGCACGGCGGGCGTGAGGGTAGGGCGCAGCGCGTCGAGCTGCTGCTTGTGGTCATCGATGCGCGCGAGCAGCGCCCGGAGGTCTTCGGAAAGGGAAACCATCCTGCAACCTAGCACCGGACGGGCGTTGGGGGCCTCCTACTTCAGCAGATACTCGCGCAGGAAGAGCACGATGGCGCCGTAGGTGTAGTCGCGGTTGGCTTTCTTGGCGAGGCTGTGGCCTTCGTCTTTCGCCATGATGTACCACACGGGGGTGCCCTGCTGCCGCAAACCCGCCACCATCTGCTCCGACTCCGAGAGCGGCACGCGTGGGTCGTTTTTGCCCTGGTACACCAGCATTGGTTTCGTGATATTCTTGATCTTGCTCACCGGCGAGATACGCGCAAATACGGCCTGCATCTTCGGGTCGCGCTCGTCGCCGTACTCCACGCGGCGCAGGTCGGCGCGGTAGGCGCTGGTGTTTTTGAGGAAGGTGGTAAAGTTGCTGATGCCGAAGAGATCGATGCCGCAGCGCATCCGGGCGTTGTAGTTGGTCATCGTCGCCAGGCTCATGTAGCCGCCGTAGGACCCGCCGTACACCCCCACGCGACTCGCGTCGAACCCCGGCTGCCGCCCGATCCAGTCGAGCAGGGCGCCGATATCCTGCACTGATTCTTCGCGCTTGGGGCCGTTGTCGAGCTTGAGGTAGGTTTTGCCGTAGCCAGTGGAGCCGCGCACGTTGGGCACTACCACCGCGATGCCGAGCTCGTTGACGAGCAGGTTGATGAAGGCGCTAAACGTCGGCAGCGACTGCCCTTCCGGGCCACCGTGAATGCTGATCAGCACCGGCGTGTGGCCCTTGCCGCCCGCGGCCTTGTTCGTTGGCGCCGCCGCGTTGCCAGTCGCGCTGCGGGGTCGGTACACGAACGCCGGAATCAGGCGCGTCTTGCCGTCGGCCTTGTCGAAGGTCGGGTACTGCACTAGCTCAGGCACCACAAACGAGGCCGGGTTCAGCCCGCCCAGCTCGCTGGTGGTCCAGCGGGTGAGGGTGTTGTCGGTCAGGTCGGCCACGTATACGTCGGCCCCGGTGGTGGGCTGGCTCAAGCTCAGGGCCACGCGGCGGCTGTCGTCGTTGAGCTTGAAGCCGCCGATGACGCCGGCCGGCAGGTTCGGCACCGGCCGGGTAAGCTTGGTTTTAGGGTCGAGTACGTACAGCCGGGAGTAGCCGCCCTCGTTGGTGGCGAAGACGAGCTTCGAGTTGTCGCGGGTCAGCTCGAGCTGCGTCACGTCCCAGGAGATAGCGGCCGACAGGGGCGTTTGCTGCTGCGAGGCGAAATCGAAGTAACGCAGCGTCCGAAACTCGGTGCCCTCGTCGGAAAGCCAGTACAGGCCCTTGCCGTCGGGCGCGAACTCGACCGTCCCGTAGCTCACGGCTTCTTTCGTAGCGTGCAGGCGCTCCTGCTTGCGGCTCGCCACGTCGAAGCGGTACAGCTCGGTTTCGTTGGCCGACTTGTAGTTGCCCAGGATCAGCTGCTGGCCATCATCTGACCACGCCGCTACGCCCCAGCCGCCGCCCGGCAGCTCCGCGACGCGCACGGGCTGGGCGCCGGGCTGGGCGTCGAGCAGATACAGGTCGAGGTCGGCGCCGTTGCGCAGGTTGCTAGTGAAGGCGAGCTGCGAGCCCGCCCGGTTCCAGCGCTGAAACTGGTTGCGGCTCTTTCCATCGGTCAGCAGTCGCGCCTGGCCGGTGGGGAGGTCGAAGAAGTAGAGCTGGAAGTTCTCGTCGCCGCCCTTGTCGCGACTGAAGACGAAGCCGTGCTGGCTTTTGTCGGGTGCCACCGCCACCGCCGCCAGCGGCTCCTTGTAGAAGGTGATCTGCTGCCGGTCGGCCCCCGGCGCGGCCACGTAGTGAATCTGGTTGACGTCGGCGAAGCGCGTCGAGATGAACAGCCCTTTGCCGTCGCGGTCCCAGTCGGCCACGGTGGCGCCGCGCACATTTTGGTACTGCTCTACGCGCTCCATCAGGTCGGCGGGGAGCGGCGGAATACTGCTCACCACGAGGTTGCCGATTTCCTGGGAACCGGTCGGCGCCTGGGCGCGGGCGGGAGTGGTGCCGGTGGCCGCCAGCAGCGCGGCGATCAGGAGATATTTACTCATCAGGAGCGGTACTGCTTTGATTATGGGGAAGCCCAAAACTACGCCGCTGCCCTTGCTGGTGCTTGCTGAGTCACGCGAGGAGGCGTAGGTATCTACCTCCCGTTAGCAGACGAAAAAGCTACAACGGGTATCCGTAGCGCGCCGTGTTCCACGCAGTGGAGGGGACAGGGGCAGGCGCCGCAGCTTGGTTTATCACCGGCCTCCGGCGAAAACTGGTGTTTACCTTGTCAGAACGATCGGCCATCATGTACATTTGGTAAGCCCAGTAAGCAAGTGTTCGTGCAATCCAGCCGAACCTTCCTTCTTCGCTTCCCGCCAAATGAAGTACGTTTTCGCCCTGCTGCTGAGTCTGTGCGGTGCCTTTACGAGCGCGGCGCAAGCCTACAATCCCCTGATCCGCGCCGGCGTCTATTGGGATGTGATAATTACGGGTAACAGCACCCAAATCTGCGGACTTGACCAGGGATACCGCGCGTTCTTTAGCGGCGTCACTACCACCAGTGGCGGCTACCAATACCACGAGATGCGGGGCTACCGGTATGTCCCCGTTCAGGCGCCCGGGCCTTTTTGCCCGCCGTTCACCCTCGACCTGTCGGGCTCCGACCCCTTGGCCCTGCTGCGGGAAGACACCCTTACGCGCCGCGTCTATTTCCGCCCCGCTGCGGGTGGCCCCGATGTGCTCCTTTACGACTTCGCCCTCGCCGCGGGTGATACCCTGCACTCCGAGCCCGAACGGGTAGTAGACAGTGTCCGGAGCGTCCGGCTCCAGAACGCCCAGCTGCGTCGAATCAGCTATTTAGCGCGTTTCGGCGGCCGTTCCCCCGATTACCTGCTCGAAGGTATTGGGAGCAGCTTTGGCCCCTTTTGCCCGCAAATGGCTCCGGGTATTGGCTTCGAGTACCGCCTGGAGGCCGTATGGGAGAACGGAGTCCTGGTCTGGGGTCCTCAGCAGTTTCCACTGGGCACGGGAGGCGCCCAAACGGCCGCGTCGCTTACGGTTGCCGTCGACCTCACCACGCGCACGGTGAGCTGTCAGCTTCCGCCCACCGGCACGGGTGCCTCCCTGATGCTGCTTGACGCGACCGGCCGCACCATTCTGCGCCACTCGCTCCCGCACGCCGCAGTTGTGGCCCTCCCGGCGCTGGCGCCCGGCCTATACTTCTATCAGCTGGTGGCGGACGGTCGGCGGGTCTCCGGACGTTGGCTGGAGGCTGGTAGGTAGTCGCCAGTGAGGGAGCCTAAGGAGGCCAGCGGGAAGCAAGTTGCTGGATGGTGAGTTGTCACCAGAGCGGCCAAGGTAGCCAAGTAGCTTCCGGAAGGCATTGATTACCAAAGCAACAGAAATTCGTTACTGGTGGCCGCCCGTTGTAGGGCGAGCCTCCGGCTCGCCACCCCCGTTCTGCGGGGCGAGCCAGAGGCTTGCCGTACATCCAAGCCGCCAAATGGTGCCTAAGCTAGCCGTGGGCTGACTTGACCAGACTGTCAGGTTACGTTTGATCGAGTACTTAGAGCGGTTCCAGGGTCAGGATACGTCGGGCAGCGAGGGCGAAGCGTCGGCTTCGCCCTCGCTGCCCGGCCGAGCGTCGGGTGGCGAAGGCGACGCTTCGCCCTACGTCCGTAGCCGGTTTCCGAAACGGCGCTAAATCTCGCCCTCCACTACCGTCTCGTTGCCCATCGCATCCTTCACGGTGAACCGGATGGGGCCTTTGAGCGGTACGGCAGGGTCGAGCTGCTCGGAGAAGAGTGTGGCCGTTTTGTACTCGTAGTGCAGCAGCAGCCACTTGCCGCCGACCTCGCAGCGCCAGCCCGCGATGCCCGAGAGATTGTCGGCGATGGTGAAGCGCACCTCCTTCGCGTTCTTCTTCACCAGGCGCGCTTTGGGCGCCACAGTGTCGGCCAGCAGCACGTAGCGGCCGAGCGCCTTGGTGGTGAAGCTGACCTCGGCGCCATCGGCCGACCACGTGCCACCCTCGTAGCTCGCCCGCTTGCCCAGCAGCCCGTACACGGCGGTGCGTGCCCGGTCGGCGGGTGGCGTGGCGGGCCGAAGCGTGAGGCGCAGGGGCTTAAAGAGCGGCGTAAGGGGCGAGTTGAGCGTCCACACGCCCGCCGAGTCAAAAGCCGCCTTGACGTACAGCGTATCGAAGAGGGTGATGGACTCGGTCACGAGCGTGAGAGCGGGCAGGCTGATCGCGCGTTCGCTCGCGCTCGGCACTACGGCCTGGAACAAGTTGCGCAGGCGCAGGCGGCTATCGGCGGTCACGATGGAATCGGGCAGGCCCCCGCGTAGGTCGTAGAGATACACCGCCTCGCCGCGCGTGGCGTAGGAGGCGCGCAGGTCGTAGCGCGTCTGGCCGACGAACAAGCCCAGCGGCCTCGGCACCGCGATGCGGCCCGAGTCGGCGGCTGCCCCGATGACGAAGGGCGCGCGCACCACCAACACGTTCTCATCGGGGGTGGCGTCGAGCCGCCGCCGGGGCGTCAGGACGCGGCTCGCTTGGGACCAGTACCCCACGGCCTCGCCGCGCAGGGTCGCGCGCACCTCCGTGGTGTTGCCGTACGAGTCGGCCACCCGGATCGCCACCGCGTAGGTGCGGCCGGGCAGCACGCGCAGGCGGCCGCGGTCGCCGGCGGGCCCGGCCGTGTAGAACGCGAGGGCGTTGCCGTCGTCGACGTAGCACTTCTGGAAGTTGTTGCCCGTGCGCTTGAACACCTCGTAGTTGATGTGGCAGCTCACCATGCGCTGCTGCGCGAACGGTACCTCATCGAGCACGTAGCGCAGCAGGGGCTGGCCGTTGACGGTGGCCGCCAGCTGCTGGACGCCGTTGTGGTTGTCGGCCCTGCTAAAGCGGTCGAACATGGCAAGCTCCAGCCCCACCCAGCCCGCCGCGCGGATGGTATCGGGCACGACGTAGTGCGTCGCGTCGAGCTTCTTCACCCGGAACTCCGCCCGCCGAAACTCGCGCCCGACCCGCGCCGTGATGCCCAGCGGGCGGACCGCGAACGCGGCCACCACGGGCGGCACATTGTCGGCGATTTCCGGGTACCCGCCAAAGGCGAGCGGATTGAGTACCCGCTCCATCTTGTCGCGCACCTCAAAATGCAGGTGCGGCCCGCCCGACCCGCCGGTGTTGCCCGAATAGCCCAGGACCTCGCCCTGCCGGAAGCTGACGACGGGTTTATCCGAGGTAATCTCGCACTCGAACGTCTCCCGCCGGTACTGCTCGCGCTTCATCACCGCCGCCAGCTTGGGGGCGAATCGCTCCAGGTGGCCGTATACCGTCACCAGGCCGTTGGCGTGCTGGAGGTACACCACGTTGCCGTAACCGTACGCCGAGGCCTTGGCGCGCGCCACGAACCCGTCGGCGGCGGCGTACACCGGCAGACCCGTGCGGCCGTCGGTCTTGATGTCGATGCCGCCGTGGAAGTGGTTGGGTCGGATTTCACCCATCGAACCGGCGAGAAAATTCCGCTCGCCGGGCTTGATCGGGAAGGTGAAGTAGCCGGCAGGCGCGGCCGCATCCACCACGGCCGGCAGGCGCTCGACGGGCAGCAGCCCCGGCGCGGGCAGGGTATCGGCGGCCGGCGGCGGCGGCGGGATGGCCTTCCGCGTCTTCGTGATTTTTGGCGCTTTGGCAGCGGGCGCCGCCTTGGTCGTCTTGGCCTTTTTGGGCGGCTTGCGGCTTTTCGCCCGTTGGGCAAAGGAGGACGGGCCGGCCAGCAGCAGACTCAGCAGCAGGAGCAGGGTTCGGAGCAGCAAGGAAGGCGGTTTATTTAACGTCGCAGGTCAGTACCAGCTCGTCTTCGAGGAAGCCTTCGAGCTTATCGCCGACGGCAATCGGCCCCACGCCCTCGGGCGTACCGGTGAAAATCAGATCCCCCTTCTTGAGCAGGATAAAGCGCGAGATGTAGCTCACGATCTGGTCGAAGGAGTGAATCATCAGCCCCGAGTTGCCGCGCTGCCGCTCCTGCCCGTTCTGGCGCAGCCCGAACGTGATGTTGGTGAGGTCGGCAAACTCGGCGACTGGCTTCCACACGCGCCCCACCGGCGCCGAGCCGTTGAAGCCTTTCGCCAGGGTCCAGGGTAGACCCTTGGCTTTGGCGTGGTTCTGCAAGTCGCGGGCGGTAAAGTCGATGCCCAGGCCGATGGCGTCGTAGTAGCGCGGCGCAAACTCGGGCTCAATGTTCTTGCCTTCCTTGCTGATGCGCAGCACCAGCTCGACCTCAAAATGGATGTCCTGGGTGAAATCGGGGAAGTAGAACGGCGCGTCGTTGAGCAGCAGCGCGGTTTCGGGCTTATCGAAGATGACGGGCGCGGTGGGCACCTCGTTGTGGAGCTCGGCGATGTGGGCGGCGTAGTTGCGGCCAATGGCAAGGATTTTCACGTTCCAAAAGTACCGCCCCCGACCGCCGCTTCCCCCACGGGTCCGCAACTTGCCCCTCGGCAACGCCCCAGCACCCGCCTGCGTACCTAGCGACCGGCCCCGGCTGGCTGGCCTGCTTGTTGAAGCCGCCGGGCCCAGTCGGCTCGCCGGCTCCTGCCTTTTTCCCTCACCGTTTCGTTTTCTGCGATGTTGAACCGCACTCTGAACCACGCCCTCTCCCGGGTCCTTCCCACCGCCGCGCTCAGTATCCTGCTGGCTTGTACCACGGTCCCCATCACCGGCCGCTCGCAGCTGAGTTTGGTGCCTGAATCCGAGATGCAGTCGATGAGCTTCCAGCAATACCGCGAGGTAATCTCGAAGGCGAAGCTCTCGGGCGATGCTTCCGCTACCCAGCAGGTGAAGACCGTCGGCCAGCGCATTCAGCGCGCCGTGGAAGCGTACATGGCCCAAAACAACCTCTCCCAGGAGCTCAACGGCTTCCAGTGGGAGTTCAATCTGCTCGAATCGAAGGAAGTCAACGCCTGGTGCATGCCGGGGGGCAAAGTGGCCGTGTACTCCGGCATTCTGCCGGTGATGAAGGACGAGAACGGCATGGCCGTGGTGATGGGCCACGAAATCGCCCACGCCATTGCCAAGCACTCCTCGGAGCGCGCGTCGCAGGCGATGGTCGCGCAGGGGCTCGGGTCGAGCCTGGGCGCGTTGGCGGGGCAGAATCCGACGACTGCCAAGAACGTCTTCCTCGGCGCTGTCGGGGTGGGTACCCAGCTCAAGATGCTCTCTTTCGGCCGCAATCAGGAGTCGGAAGCCGATCGGCTCGGGCTCATCTTTATGGCGATGGCCGGCTACGACCCGCACGGCGCGCCTACCTTTTGGGAGCGCATGTCGGCGCAGAGCCAGGGTGCGCCGCCCGAGTTTCTCTCCACCCACCCCTCCGACGCGACCCGCATCGCCGACATCAACTCGCGGATGGGCGAGGCGATGGGCTATTACAAGAAATAACGTAGCCCTCCTACCCGGCTTCCGCCCGGCAGGGCCGTTGGCTTACTCGCTCATCGCGCGCTTCTATGATTTCTATTCTTTACGGCCGGCTACCCCTGCTACTGGTGGCCGCGTTGGCGGTGGGCGCCTGCAACTCGTCCAAGAAACCCGAGCAGGCGTCGGCGCAGGCGCAAGCCGTGACCGACCGCCCGACCCTGCCCGGCACCCCGCCGCCCACGGCCGGCACCTCGCCCGCGGCGGCGGCGACCCCGCTCGCCCCGGCGGCCGCGCCCAAGCCCGAAGTCACCTCCGTCCGCATCGGCGCCTGGCTGACCCAAGCCAAGGAGATGAGCTTCGACGTGAAGCCCGAAGGTTTGCTCGCGCAGTTTATCCACGAGTTCAACGACGGCACCGTGGTCGACAAAGTGATGGTGGCGCCCGCCCAGGACGGGCCGCGCGGCAAGCCTACGTTCTACCTGGTGGGGATGGGCCAGCGCAACGGCCAGTTTCGGGCGATGGCGCTCGCGCTCGACCAGTCGAACGATGACGGGGGGCTGTACCTGCAGACCACCGCCGCGCGCCACGTCGCCGAAGGTACCAACTGCGTGATGTGCTACTTTCGCTTCAGCCGGGGCAAAGTGACGGGGGTAGACTGTTCCGAAGAAAGTACCGGCACGACGGAGCGCCACTGCGAGTACCGCAGCCTGCCGGGTAATGGGTTCTTCGCGAAGAAGAAGTAGTTGAGGCCGGTAATGTAGCGCGGGGCGCTGGCCCGCGACGAGCGAAGCGAGTTCCGCCTAGTGCTTGGCACGGTTTGGTCACGCAGCG
>JBKJUQ010000151.1:0-1448 GCA_046590685.1 Hymenobacteraceae bacterium | reverse complement strand
CCGCGCGCCGTCGAACAAGCCTTTATCGCTCAGCTTGAGGGCCGGGATGACGAGCAGCGCCAGAAACGATACCGTCATAAACGGCGCCCGCAGCGGCGAGCCCAACGCGGCTTTGCTGAACGCATCGAGGCGCGTGTAGGCGGCGGCCACTTCGTAGCCGTCCGCCGCGCTCATCAGGCCCGCGACGGGTAGCGGCAGGACGTGATCGGCGACTTCATCCGTCGCCGCCAGGCCGCCGTGCGCGGCGATCACCAGATTGACGGCCCGGCAAATCGCCTCATCGGAGCAGCCGACGGCGACGATGTTGTGCGAGTCGTGCGCCACCGACGAAGCCACGGCCCCGCGCGTGAGCCCAATGCCGCGCACGAACGCCACCGCCACCGGCGCGCGCGGCTGGTAGCGATTTACGACCACGATCTTGAGCACATCGCCCGGCGGATCAGCGGCAATTGCGCCGCCCGGTTGCACAGCCAGCGCGTGGATTTCTTCACCCGTCACCAGCTGGCCGTCTTCCGCCACGATGACGCGCACCGAAATCGTGGCGCCGGGGAAACCGGCGGGGGCCGCCAGCTGAAAATCAGGCGCGACGCGCGGCTCAGCGACGAAGAAATTCGGCGGCGCCTGGGTAGCCGGACTTGGCACGAGGCGCGAAACGCCGTTTTCGGCCACCAGCTCGCCGTTGAGCCACGTTTGATGCACGCGCAGCGCGGGGGACGGCGCTTCGCCTAACACCAGAAAGTCGGCGCGGTCGCCTTCGCGTAGCAGGCCCACCGGCAGGCCATAGTGAACAACGGGGTTCAGGCAGGCAGCCCGCAGCACAGCCCACATGTCGTGGCCCCGCGCCAGAGCGCGCCGCACCAGGTCGTCGAGGTGGTTGACGGCGAGCGTATCGGGGTGCTTGTCGTCGGAGCAGAACATGATCCGGTCAACCCAGCGCGGGTCGGCGAGCAGGTCGATGAGCGCGTCGAAGTTGCGCGCCGCCGACCCTTCCCGAATCAGGATGTGCATGCCGGCTTCGAGCTTGTCGAGCGCCTCTTCGCTACTGAAGCACTCGTGGTCGGTGCTGATGCCGGCCGCGGCGTACTGGCGGGCCTGCTCGCCGCGCAAGCCGGGCGCGTGGCCATCGACCGGCCGGCCGCACCGGTGCGCGAGGGCGATTTTGGCCGCCACCTCGGCATCGCCGAAGAGCACGCCCGGCCAGTTCATCATCTCGGCGAGGTAGCCGATGCGCGGGTCCTGGAACAACGTCTCGATGTCCTCCACCGAAACCGTGGCGCCAGCCGTCTCAAATACGGTGGCCGGCACGCACGACGGCGCGCCGAACACAAAGGCGAAGCCCGGCACCCGCTCGGCATCGCGCAGCATAAACTGCACGCCCGCCACGCCGAGCACATTCGCGATCTCGTGCGGATCGGAGACCGTGCCGACCGTGCCGTGCGCCACCGCCA
>JBKJUQ010000101.1:0-8262 GCA_046590685.1 Hymenobacteraceae bacterium | reverse complement strand
AGCGCAACGGCCGCATCTTCGAGTACAACAACACCCTGACGTTGGCGGTGACCGGTACTGGCGCGGGAGCGGGGCGACGCATATCGAGGTTACCGACCACCGCTACCGTCAGGGTGTTGTTGTACTCGAAGATGCGGCCGTTGCGCTGCTGCACGAGCTGCTGTAAGTAGCCGCCTTCCACCGCGAAGGTCTTGTTGAGTTTGTAGCCGAGGCCGGCGCCGAGGCGATTCTGGTCGAAGATGTTGCTGGCCACATGCTGGCCGAAGCCGACGAAGATTTCGTCGTAGCCAAACGCGTACAGCGTATGGGGTACCACCTTCGGCCCGTTGAGCGGCAGCGTGGCGCGTAGCTGGTAGCGCAGCCGGTTGAGCAGGCGCGCATCGCCGGCGCCGGGGAAGGTGATGAAGCGTTGCTCCAGCCGGTAGCGGTGGCTCAGGCCCAGGCGACCAAGCGGCGCGGGCGTGAGCTGCACCTGCTCGTAGACGCGGTGTTCGGGGAAGGCCGCCGCGCTCGGGTACTCGCCGTAAGGGTACGTTTCGATGTAGCCGTAACCGGCCGTGAGCATCACCTGATCGTTGATCGTGTAGTTGAAGCCCGCGCGTAGCAGGAGCTGCTGCTTATCGGCAAGCAGCGAGGCGCGCCGGAATTGGGCTTCCGTGTGCAGGCCCCAGTGCTCGGTGAAGCGGTGGTCGCCGAAATATTGGTACCAGGCGTGGGTGGCGTCGGCTCGGACGCGGTTGGGAGCCTGAGCCTGAGCGGAGGTGGCGGCCAAGGCGCCGGCCGCAGTCACCAATACCCCAAGAAGTAAACGAACGGTCATGGAGAGCGCAAGTTAGGCCGGACCGCCAGGCCGGAAGGCCCACTGCCGAATCGTCCGCTGGCCTACTTCTTCTTTTTCGTCGGAATACTGATCTGGAGACCCAGGCTCGGCACGAACGTGGCCCCTTTGAGTGTAGCGCGCGGGCGTGGCTGGGTCTTGTCGAAATGAATGAGGTCGTAGGTGCCGTAATTCTGATAGTAGATCGCCAGCGCCGGCTGAATGAATACGTAGCGGTAGCCAAACTTGCCGTTGACGAAGATGCCGTACGTCATGAAGCTCTTGCGCTCGTCGACCTCCGGGATGTTGAGCCGCTGGCCGGCAGCATCGTAGAACCGATCGGTTGGCTTGAACTGGTAGCGCAGAAACGAGCGCCCCACCACCACCCCCGCCGCCACGTGGCCGTACTCTTCCTCCGGACCTATGGGCGCCGACACGGTGAAGGGTATTAGAAGGTCCGTTCGGCGCGCCTTGAAGTCGAGCAGCTTTGAGCCCAGGTCAAGCGCTTTGCGGCCCGGTAGGTCCGCCGATTGCGTGGCGAACATCAAGCCGATGGAGCCGTGGCCGCCTTTCGCCTCGTCGGGCTGCTGCCACGAACCCGTGGATCCCCAGAGCTGATACTGCGCGTCGGCCACGATGGCGCCAGCCGCAACGCGCGCGCCCAGGTCTACGCGGTGCGCCAGGCCGTAGCGCAGGTAAATGTCCTGCGTGGAGGACAGCGGGTCGAGCGCCCACGCGATCGCGGCTTTCTGCAGGTTCTGCAGCACCGTCTGGTTCGTGAAATAGTTGATCGAATCCTTATTGCTGATCTCGCGCACCCCGTCGGCCAGCACGTCGGCCAGGCGGCCGGTGGTGTTGGTCGGGATATTGAAAATCGTGTTCGTACCCCCTCGGAACTCGCCGACCGGCGTCGTCTTGCCCGATGTAAGGACGGTGCGTGGGGCCGTGCAGGCGGTAGCTGTTGCGAGCGCGAAGAGGGTGAAAAGTGACCGGAAGGAAATCATGGAAAAGGGAGGAAAGAGGACGCTGGCTGGCGCGAAGGTAAAACCGTGCCGCCGGGCACCAGTAAACGGATTACCCGCCCGAGCCCCGCCCGTGCGTTTCTTTGTAGCCCATGACGTTTCGCCGACTGCTGCCCGTTTCGCCGCTTCTCTCGCTGCTCGTGCTGCTCGGCACTTTATACGCTGCGCGTGCGGTAGCGTCGCCCTACGGGCCACCCCCGGTCGGCAAGCCCCGCCCCAATCGGTTTCGGCAGGATACCACGCTGCTGCGCATCCATCGCTTGCAGGATGCCCGCGCCACGCCCGCGCTGCTCGCCTTCCTCACTCATCTCAACCCCACGTACCGCGCAGAGGCCGCAGAGGCTTTCGCCTCCGGGCAGGCACCCGCGGCCCGCGGCCCGCTCGAAAAGCTGCTCGCTGCCGACCCCGCCCCCTTGGTCCGTCGCGCCGCCGCCCGGGCGCTCGGCCTTTTGGCCGATACCCTCTCGCAACCCGCGCTGCTCGCCGCGGCCCGCACGGAGCAAGATCCCGCGGTTCGGGGAGCCGTGCTCGAAGGACTCGGGCGCCTGGCGACTGCCAGTGGCGGCGGTTTACGTTACCTCGCCGAAGAGTCCCTGCCGGCCGACACGCTTGCCAGTGCGGGTTGGGCGTGGGGCCTGACGCGCGCCGGGCTGCGAGGCGTGGTGAACGATGCGGCCGTCGCGCGCGCCGTGCTTCTGTTGCGGCTTGACCAACCCGCCACGGTGCGTCTGGCCGCCGCCCACCTGCTGGCCCGTACCCCACGCCTCGACCTGACGCCGCACGGCGGCGCAATCCTGGCGGCGCTACGCACCGATTCGCTTCGCGACGTGCGCATCGCGCTGGCCGGGGCACTGGGGCGCATTGCCTCTCCGCCCGCCGCCGCCGCTACGCTCAATCTGCTCCGCGCCGCGCCCGATGCCCACGTCCGGCTGGCTGCCCTGCGCGCCGCCGGCAAGCTGCGTTACGAGCAGGTGAAAGAAAGTGCGTGGGGAGCCCTCGCCGATCCCGACGCGCTCGTGGCGCTGACGGCCGCTGAGTATTTTCTACAGAACGCCCCCGCCGATGAGGCCGCCGCGATGTTCCGCCACCGCGGCGCCCGCCATCCCGACCCGCAAACTCAAGCCACGCTTTTCGCCACGGCTCTCAAGCTGAGCGTGGGGCAGGCTGCCGTCGTGCAAAGCATTCTGCAGGACATCACCACGCGATTACAGGCGGCGCCGACGCCTACGCGCCGGGCCTTTTGGGTGCGGGCGCTGGGGCAAAACCCGGCCGGCTACGACCTGCTCGTGCGCGAAACGCTCCTGCAGCCGCTGCGCCCCATCATCGCCACGGCGGGGCTGGAAACCCTGATCGCGTTGCGCGCCCGGCCGGACTTTCCGGCGAGCCAGCGGCCCGCTTTCGCCACGACGCTTCGGCAGGCCGTTGAAACCGGCGACGTGGCCCTCGTGGGGCTTGCGGCCGGCGCCCTGCGCGACCCGGCGCTGAATCTGCGCGCCGACTTTACCGATTTGGCTTTCCTCACTGCCGCCCGCCAGCGCCTCACGCTCCCGCGCGACGTCGAAACCGCGCAGGAGCTCGACCAGGCGCTCGCGTACCTGGAAGGCAAGCCCGCCCCGACTCCGGCCGTCCCCACGGAAGCCGACCTCCGCGCCCAACTGGCCGCCCACCCCACCGATTGGAAACGAGTATTGAAGCTGCCCGCTGGGCAATTGGCGGTCGTGAACACGAATCGCGGCATTTTCACGCTCGAGCTACTTGTAGAGGCGGCACCCGCGGCCGCGGCGTCCTTCGCGGGTTTAGTGGAGCAGAAATTTTACGACGGGCAGCTCTTCCACCGGGTCGTGCCCAACTTCGTCGCGCAGGGCGGCGATCCGCGCGGCGACGGTTGGGGCGGACTCGATTACACGCTGCGCTCGGAGCTCGCCGACCAGTCGTTCACGACCGGCGCCGTGGGCCTCGCTTCGGCGGGGCTGAACACCGAGAGCTGCCAGTGGTTTGTGATGCATTGCCCGGCCCCGCACCTCGATGGCCGCTACACGCTCTTCGCCCGGGTCCGCGACGGACAGAATGTAGTTGATCAGCTACGCGTCGGCGACGTGATTGAGAAGGTGCGACTTAAGTAAGGATCGCCCCTTTCACTGATCAGCATCTTCTGCGGAGCACGCCACGCGCCCGACTACTGTTCCTAACAGCTAGCTGCCTGATTGAGCCGCTGGCTCCTTTTTTTGATTCCATCGATGTCGTTCCTGTCCAGCTATTACCACCCTTTTTTTGACCACAACGCTTACTTCGTCGACGAAAAGGTCAATTACTTCAAGTTCGCCAACGAGTACAAAATCTTTGACGCCAACGGCGAGCAGATCGGCACGGTAGCGCAGCGCGTGAGTGGTTGGCACAAGCTGCTGCGATCGGTCTTGAACATTAAGAAGATGATGCCCTTCACGCTCAGCCTCACTGCCCCAACCGGCGAAACCCTGGTTGAGATCAAGCGCGGGTGGACTTTCTGGATGGCCAAAATCGTAATAAATGATCCTACCGGTGCTGTCCTTGGGCATATCCACCGGAAATGGACTCTATTCAAACCCGTTTTTCACATCCTGGATGCGGAGCAGACGAAGCTTGCCGAAATCAACGGCGACTGGAAAGCGTGGAATTTTCAAATCACCGACGCGCAAGCAGCCCCCATCGGCACCATTAGCAAGAAGTGGAACGGCATCATAAAAGAAGCCTTCACCTCCGCCGACAAATACATTGTCGCCGTTGATCCGGGCCTGCGCGAGAACACGCAGAAGGTGGCGATTCTGGCCGCCGCTATCACCATTGATATGGTGCTGAAAGAAAGCAAATAGCCCGCACGGACCACCTGATTAATTCCTCTTCAGTTCCCGCACTAATGACTAAAAATTGGTTTATCACCGGCGCGTCGACCGGTTTCGGAAAAGAATTAGCCGATCTCTGCCTGCGCGAAGGCGACGGGGTCGTGGCCACGTTCCGGAAGGCAGAGCAGGCGGAAGCTTTCACGCGACAAGCGAACGGCCGGGGGCGCGGCGTCGTGGCCGACGTAACCGACGAAGCGCAGGTGCGCCAAGCAGTGCAGGACGGTATTACCGCGCTCGGGCATCTCGATGTAGTGGTCAATAACGCCGGCTACGGCTCGCTCGGCGCTATCGAGGCGATTGACGATGCCGAAGTGCGCCGGCAGTTCGAGGTCAACGTCTTCGGGCCGTTGCGCGTCATTCGGGCCGTGCTGCCTCACCTGCGGAGCCGGCGTGGCGGCCACATTCTCAACATTACCAGCATCGGTGGGCTGCAAGGAATGCCGGCGGCGGGCGTATACAACGCGTCTAAGTTTGCGCTCGAAGGGATTGGCATCTCTCTTTCCCGGCAGCTGGAGCCGCTCGGCATCCACGTCACCAACATTGAGCCCGGCCCTTTTCGGACCGAATGGGCGGGCGCATCGGCCACCCTGGCCCGCTCGGGCGAAGCCGATTACGCCCACATTGACAAAAATGTCGACGAGATCGAAGGCTATTCCGGGACTCAGGTTGGCGACCCGGCGCGCGCCGCCCGCGCGATGTATGACTTAGTGCGCCTACCAAACCCGCCCCTGCACCTGCCGCTCGGCGCGATGGCGTACCGCGTAGCGCGCGCCAAGTACACGGCTACGCTCCAGGAATTCGACGCATTCGAGTCCCTGGGCCTGCCCACTGACTTCCCGGCTGAAAAATAAACGGCCCCTAACAAACTCAGGTGCAAGATGAAGGAGATTTGCCGTGACTTAATATAGTAGTAACGTGCTCGAGTAAAGGCGAACACGTACATTGCCGATCCGTCGGTCACCGTATTTCTCCTTCTCGTGCTGTCAACCCGATTCCTTCTGGCCATCCGGTTCGCTGGTGCCCTCTTGTTTGGACTGACCGAATTCGATTCCGCGGCGCAAACCTGGCAATGGGCGGCTGCCTCCGGGGGCAGTGGCACCACGAGCGTTCGTCGTAGCGTCACCGATGCGCAGGGCAATACGTACGTCGCCGGCGATTTCAGTGGCGTGGCCACTTTCGGCACCACGCAGTTGTTCGCGGCGGGGTACTTGGATGCTTTCGTGGCCAAATGCTCGCCGACCGGGCAGTGGCTATGGGCGCACCGAATAAGTACCGCCGGAATGGACTATGCCTACGGGTTAGCAGTCGATCCGAGCGGCGCGGCGTACGTGGGGGGCGGCTTCGGCGCTGGTGAGGCGGCAGGCGGTAATCCTACTCTGGTGTTGGGCACTAGCTCCTTCACGGCCGTACAACCCGGCCGTTGTGGGGGCACGCCGGCTATGGCCTATCTGGCGAAGCTATCATCGGCTGGCCAGTGGTTGTGTATCCTAACCCCGCTACTGACGTTCTGCACCTACTCATTGCCGGCGGAACGACCGAGCGCTCGGTCACCGTATACGATCGGTGGGGAATGCGAAGGTTGGATACCGCCTTTGACGGTCGCGAAACGCTCAGCATCGCGAACCTGCCTGCTGGTTTATACTCGATCGTAGTAGAGGAAGACCGCCAGCGCCGTCGCACTCACTTCACGAAACAGTAGGCCGACCACCGTTTCGAACAGGCAGTACAGCCCTGCTGACAACGGTACCACTACGCCCCGCCAGAAGTACGCTTCTGGCGGGGCGTAGTGCTTTCGAGCAGTTTCGAGGTAGGCTCCCGTATGCGCCTTACCCGCTTGGGCTATTTCGCGGGATGCCCGCGTGAGACTAGGATATGGTGGCAAAAAATGGAAAAAAGCTCCGTTTTTTTGATAAAGTTGAAATTTTACCAACAATTAGTAAGAATTATCGTAGCTTAGCAGCCGATTCGTTGAAAAACTCACCGAAGCCCGTCGTTTCCTCCATCTTCCCAATCTCATACCAGATGCTGAAAAAATACCCGACGCTGGCGGCCGCCTTGCTGGCCAGCCTCACCACCCTCGCCCAGCCGGGCACCGAACTGATTCGTTTTAAGTCCGGTACCGGGCCTGCCGCCGCGGAGGCTTCAGCCTCGATGCGCCATGCCTTCGGGCTCGACGCTCAAAGCGACCTGCGTCCACTCCGGATGGAGACCGATGAGCTTGGCTTTATGCACCAGCGGTATCAGCAATTTTATCAGGGCGTACCCGTTGAGCGGGCCGTGCTGACGGCGCACACGCGCGGTGGGCGGCTGGAGTCGGTGAGCGGGGAAGCCGCGAAAGAGCTGGCGGGGTTGAGCGTTCAGCCGACAGTGGGCGAATCGGCCGCACTAGCGGCCGCCCTGCAGTATGTTGGGGCGCGGAAGTATATGTGGGAGCAGAAGGGGGAGGCGCAATTCGCGCGCGAATCGGAAGGAAAAGCTTCGTTCCGGCCCACGGGCGAGCGGGTAATCATCAAAGACCTGAGCAGCGGGAAGCCGGTGCTCGCGTGGAAATTCAACATTTACGCTACCGAGCCGCTGAGCCGCGCGTGGGTGTATGTGGATGCGCGCACCGGACAGGTGCTCTTCCAGGAGGCGATCATCAAGCACACAGCTGCTACCGCCACCTTTGCCACGGCCTACAGCGGCACTCGCTCGCTGGCGAACGACATGGTGTCTTCCACGTCGTACCGCCTGCGCGAAACCACGCGCGGACTGGGTATCGAAACCTATAACTGCCGCAAAGGCAACTCCTACACCTCGGCCGTCGACTTCACCGACGCGGATAACAACTGGACGGCGGCGGAAGTCAACAACGCCAACTTCGACAACGTAGCCGGCGATGCTCACTTCGGCGCGCAGGCTACTTACGATTACTGGTCGGCCGTGCACGCCCGGAACTCCTACGATAACGCCGGCGCGAAAATCAAGAGCTACGTGCATTTCGACGACATCCCCGGGGGGGCTGGCTATGAGAACGCGTACTGGAACGGCTCGGTGATGACGTACGGAGACGGCGCCTCTACCTTCAAACCGCTGACGTCGATGGACGTGTGCGGCCACGAGATCGGCCACGCTGTCTGCGAGAAGACCGCCAACCTGGCGTATCAGAATGAGTCGGGTGGCATGAACGAAGGTTTCTCCGACATTTGGGGGGCCTGCATCGAGGCGCGGGCCGCGGCTACCTACGCTCTGACGGGCAAGAGCACCTGGCTGATCGGCGAAGAGATCATGAGGGCTGGGGGCGCGCTGCGCTCGATGAGCAATCCGAATGCCTACGGGCAGCCCGATACCTACAAAGGCTCCTATTGGGTGGCCAGCGTGGCCACGCCGACGGATGCCAATGACTACGGTGGGGTGCACACCAATTCGGGCGTGCTCAATTTCTGGTTCTACCTGCTGAGCCAAGGCGGCTCGGGCACCAACGATATCGGCAACGCCTTCACCGTGACCGGTGTGACGATCGACAAGGCCGCTAAAATCGCGTACCGCACGGAGAGCGTGTACC
>JBKJUQ010000072.1:0-2106 GCA_046590685.1 Hymenobacteraceae bacterium | reverse complement strand
GATCAAGCAGGCCGTCGGCGTCCAGGTCGGTAACCGTCGGGGCCGAGGACGGTCCGACGTTGATGCTGTTGAACATTTCCGTACGCAGCACGAACGTAGCCGAGTTGGCCGCGCTTTGCTCGTAGTGGTTGAGGTTGCCGTCGGCCTCCCCGATCAGCAGATCGAGCAGGCCGTCGCCGTCAAGGTCCGTAAACGTCGGGGCCGCGTCGGTGCCCACGTTGATGCTGTTGAAGTTATCGGTGACAAAGGCGAAGACCGACGAGTTGACCGCGGCCTGCTCGTAGTGGTTGAGGTTACCGTCGAACACCCCGATCAGCAGATCCAGCAGGCCGTCGCCGTCGATATCGGCCACGGTCGGCTTCGAGTTGCTACCCACCGCGATATCGTTGAACGACAGGGCTTCCACCTGCGTGAAGGCCGGGGAGTTGACCGCGTTTTGCTCGTAGTGAAAGATGACGCCGTCGCTGTTGCCCACCAGCAGATCGAGCTTGCCGTCGCCGTCAATGTCCGTCAGGGCCGGCGCAGCGTAGAATCCGGCGTTGAGACCGGCAAACGTGGGCGTTACCTGCGGATACAGGGTACTGGCCGTGGGGTGCGTTACGCTGAAGGCCGTCGCGCTCAACGCCGTGCCGCCGCTGGTCGTTACGCGCAGTTTCTGGTTGGTGGCGTAGCGCGGCACAATGGCCGTAAGCTGCGTGGCCGACGCGACCGTAAAAACCGCTGGCAACTCGCCAAAGCGCACACTGGTGGTGCCGGTCAGGTTTGTGCCCGTCACCGTCACCGTTGTGCCCACCGGGCCGCTGGTAGGCGCGAAGCTGGTGATGGTGGGCGTCTGCGCCAGCACCCCGAACGGGGAAAGCCCGAGCAGGGCTACCAGGAGCAGCGCGAGCCGCCAGCCCTGGCCAGAGAAGTTGGAGGCAACGGTTTTCTCCGAGCGGGCAACCCGCCGGGATGAGGCGTACGAGTATGGCATACTAAAAAGTAGAGGGAATTTCAGACGGACCGCGAACTCAGCCGACACCGGTCTGCGCGGCCCGGGAGGCTTGCCGCAGCATTGGATTCCACAAAGATAGACCGCTACCGCTGCGTTTCTATTCGTATCGTAAACGAAGGTGGGTTTGGGACCGCCGCCGACGGTGTCAGTAGTAAGCGACCGACGGCAGTTTCGCCTGCGTCGGCGCGAAGCACTTTCATGCGTACGCCACGTAATTAAGGGCCCCAAAGGCCCCAAATAACAAATAATTAGCGCGTTTATTCCATGATTAGCAACCACCTCCATCGGGTAAGCGCCAAAAATTAACTATCGCCAAACCGTGCTATTTTGCTTGCCGGGCTAACGGAAAAAAATTTATTCACAACGCGAATACACGAGATAGATCGTTCGCAAAATTGGTATTTTTTTAATATTATCTTATCTCTTAGGAAGCACTAAAATCTACTATTGAGGCGGCGGGCAGATCCAGCAGCTTTAGCTGCTCCAGCGGCTCGGCGACAAGCACTGGGTAAGGTGCCCATCCGGCGGGTGGTGCGCGGTAACTCGCCGCCAGCACGGGCGCGGATGAGCGGGTGGTCGTGCCCGCCGCGTGGCTGCACGACTGCGTGAGCGTAGTCAAGGATTCGCCGCAACGTACCCAGGCAGCCCGTCTGGCCGCGACCGCCGCCGACTTCCTGCGCGCCAGCGGGTACCCAGCTACCTACCTCCCCTCCATCGAACATGCCATCGAAGCCCACAGCTTTTCGGCCGGCATCGCGCCGCGTACCCTTGAAGCGCGATACAAATGCTTAATCGGCACCGCGCCTAATGAGTCTGTTCGTATCTTTTATCGGAAACAAAGGATCACCATAACGTTCATTTGGCACGTCAATCGGTGGTACTCCGTCCCACGTCACATCCCACCTTCAGCCCATGGTTTTGCCAGTGCCGTTTGTGCCGACGAGCACGTTCAGACTGGGGCTGACATCAAAGGTGGCATCGGCAAAGACGGTGAAGTTCTGGAGGTGGAGGCGGATGAGCATCGGCAGCGCGTGAGATAGCTGCCGTAATGCTAGGGGGTGTTCTCAATTAATTTTGGCGGATGAATGCTGATCGGACGCTGCTGACTGACC
>JBKJUQ010000500.1:0-3701 GCA_046590685.1 Hymenobacteraceae bacterium | reverse complement strand
TGAAAGGGTTCTTTTCCACAGCCCGGGGTTGATTTCGCAGAAATCTACCCCGGGTACGCCAGCACGGCGCTCTCACCGGCGCCCGAAACCACGGGCTGCCGTCGCAACAAGTCTATTATTCTTTGCGCCACTACCTGCTGCTCGGGAGCCCCAATGTCGTAAAGATGGATGATGACGTTCGTGTCGACGGCGACAAGTTCACTCATCGTCGTAGTTGTTGGCGTCGTCGCGGTCGAAGACAAAGCCTCGAAGGTCCAGGGGAGTCTTGGCGGCCACTGCGCGAATCCGCGCCAGGCGGATCTCAAACGCGGCAGCTTCGTCATCGGCAGTCTCCCTGACTGGTGCGGGCGCATCCGCCGCCGTCACTTCAAAGGCGAGCACCTCAATGGTTTTGCCCACGAACTCAGCGGGTAGCCGGAGGTGGAGGGTCGGCTCGGTCGGAATCAGAATCTCGCGTACCATAAGAAATCCGCGGAAAAACCGCCACGGCAACCGGCGCAACCGCGCCGCGCCCTTCCGGGTGCCCCGAAGGTAGCGGGATCGTTAGCGCGGCGCCCCATCCGCCGCCCGCCGCGCCACCTGCCGCCACGAGAGCAGGTGCAGCGCGTACGCCACCGGCACGAGCACGCCCGGCAGCCATACCCACGGAAAGTCGGCGATGACGGTGTTGGCCGGCTCGTTCATAAACTGGCGGAAGGGCAAGGGCGCCGAGAGGATGGCGACGACGACAATGTTCGCCAGAATCACCAGCCCGGCACCGTTCCAGATGCGCGCCAGTCCGAACCGGTGCCGCGCCACCAGCACCGCCACCACTGGCGCCGTCAGCCCCACAAGGATATCCCAGTTGCGGCCCTCGAAGGTCATCTGCACCGGAATCCGCCCCTCGCGGTACAGCCGCCACAGCAACAGCTCCACCGCTACCCGAAACACCTGCGGCGCCACCAGCGCGGCCACGGGCAGCGAGTCGAGCAGGGCCCCCACCCGCCGGCTGCGCAGCAGAAAAACGGTCAGGATAACGGGGGGCACCACGACCAGCAGCAGGCGCGGCGGCAGCGCCTGCCACTCGCGTAGTACCCCGCGCTCGGCGAGGGCAGCCGTCAGCGTCAGCCAGGCCGCCGCCGCCAGCCCCGCCCACCACGCCGCGCCGGGCGGCGCATGGATGGGCCCGTGGGCGCGGTTGAGGGCGCGGCGCAACAACCAGATCGCGCCGGCTCCCACGGCCAGCGTTAGCAACACCAGGAGGTAGTCGGTGACGGCAAGGCGCATGAGCAGTTAGGTAGCGGCGGAGTGAAACCGGGGCCCGAAAGTAACGTGTCGCCACCGCGGCGTATGCGTCAGCTTCGATTATGGCGCAGGCTCAATCGGTGGCAGCGGTGGGGGCGCCACCACGCCCGGCATAGCTTCGAGCAGCTCGGCTTCGCGCTCCAGCCCCGCGATGCGCGCTTCGAGCAGGCGCTGCGGCCCGGCGCCGCAGGTGTAGAGCAGCGCTGATTCCGCGTCCTGCTCGAAGCCGTCGAGCCAGCGCGCCTCCCGCGCGGGGTCTTCGACGGGGCCCGTCCAGGCGCGCAGGGCGGGCAGGGCGACGTAGCGGGCTTCGAAGCCGGCCGCCTGCCGCCGCAGCTTCGCCAGCTCGTGGCCCAGGCGCCACGCCTGATACCGGCACTGACCCAGGCGCTGGGTCAGCGGCGCTAAGTCAGGGGAGGGCAGCGGGAGCGGAGGCGGGGCGGGGCTAGTGGTGCCGGCAGGGTCCAGCACGAGCCCGAGCCGGGCCATATCGAGCCGGGCATCCTGAAGCCAGACGCCCAGGGGCAGCGGCTGGCGACCGGTTTCGGCCAGCGCCAGACTGGCGCGCGGGATTCCAAGCCAGCGGGCGAGCTTCTCTTGCGTCAGCCCAAGTAGGGCGCGGGTGGTAGGCATACGTGCGGAAAGGAGACCACAAGGTAAGCAAGTGCCAAACAAGTTTTGGCAAACAAGTTAAATTGTTTGCCAAAGAATGTTTGACCGATTCGCGAGGGTCTTTTGCTTGGGCGGCCGGGCAGGATGAAGATCTGTACCCTCCCTCCCTCCCTCCCGTGTTCCGTCAAGGCCAACTAATTTTACCGCAGCGCAACCCCCGTTCGCGGCGGTGCGTCTTTGCTGCCCGCACTTGCCCGCTTCCTGCTTGTTCCGCCTTCGTCACCATATCGCCCTCGTGCTGCTGCTCGCTTTCGCGCGGGTGCTGGTGCCCGATGCGCTCGTGCTCGCGCTGCACCGCCACGCGCACACCGAGCAGGAGGCGGCCCACGACGCGGGCAGTGGGTGGAAGGGCAAGACCGTGGTGGCCGAAAAGCACAGTCACTGCCCCACCGATCACCTCTTCAACGTCCCCGCGCTGCCGGCGCCCGCGTTCGAGTTCGGGGTGGTGGTGCCGGTCCGTTACGCCCGGCCGGTGCCGGAAGCCCTGGCGGGCGTATGGGCCGCGCGGCTCGTGCGGACCCTGTGCTTGCGGGGCCCCCCGACGAGCGACGACTTCCGCGATACCGTCGCGTAGGGGCTGATTCGGCGGAAGAGCCGCGGCCGCGCGCGACGACAATGACGTGTCGTAATCGTTCGCCGTGGCTTCCCTGCCGCGCGGGCTGCCCGGAAGGGTAGCCCGGCGGGGAGCCGCTTTTGCCCCGTTTTCTGATGAGCCGATTTCTGGTGATTGGCGGCCTGTTACTGGCCGCCCCCCTGGCGACGTACGCCCAAAGCGGCGTGCCCGCTACCCCGCCGCTGTCGCGCGCCGCCGCCCCTGTGCGCGCCGCGCCGTTTACCGGGCAGGTGCTCGATACCCGCACGCAGGAGCCGATCCCCGGCGCCAGCATTGTCTTCCCCGATCTGCGCCAGGGCGCCGCGGCCGACTCGGTGGGCCGCTTTGCCTTCGACCGGCTGCCGCGCGGGCGCTTTTTGGTGCAGGTGCGCGCCCTGGGCTACGCGCCGCTGGTGCTGACCGTAGCCACCGGTGGCCCCGAGACTGCACCGCCTTTCCGGCTCACCCCCGCCGAAACCGAGATCGGGCAGGTGGTCGTCACGGGCGTATCGGCCGCCACGGAAGCGCGCCGCTCGCCGGTGCCGGTCGTAGCCCTCGACCGCGCGCAGCTCGACCAGCGCGCGTCGACTAATGCCGTGGAAGCCATCGCGCACCTGCCGGGCATCAACCAGCTTTCGACGGGGCAGGCGGTGGGCAAGCCCGTGATCCGCGGGATGGGCTTCAACCGGGTCGTGACGCTCAACAACGGCGCCCGTCAGGAAGGCCAGCAGTGGGGCGACGAGCACGGCATCGAGGTGGATGAATACGCCGTCGACCGGGTCGAGATCATCAAAGGTCCCGGCTCGCTGCTTTACGGCTCCGATGCGCTCGCCGGGGTGATCAATTTCCGACCCGCCGACCCGCTGCCCACTGGTCGGATCATCGCGCAGGCGTCGGCCAACTACCAGACGAACGCCCACCTGCAAGCCTACTCCGCGATGACCGCCGGCAACGCCGACGGGTTCGTGTGGCTCGCGCGGGGCACGTTCAAGCAAGCCGGCAACTTTCGCAACCGCTACGACGGCGCCGTCTTCAACTCCGGGTTTCAGGAGCTGGATGCCAACGGCTACGTCGGTCTCAACCGCGCGTGGGGCTACTCGCACCTCACCATCAACTCGTTCAACCAGGAGCTGGCCGTGCCCGAGGGCGAGCG
>JBKJUQ010000024.1:0-3611 GCA_046590685.1 Hymenobacteraceae bacterium | reverse complement strand
GGCTACGCGGCTGGCACGCGACGGCGCTCCCCACCGTGCGCGGGCTGGTGCTGGCGGGTGGCCGCAGCCAGCGGATGCAGACCGACAAAAGCCGCCTGCGCTACCACGGCCCGGAACAGCGCGAACACGCCGCCGCGCTGCTGGCGCCGTTTTGCGCCGATGTGTTCATCTCGGGTCAGCCCGACCAGCTCACCGATCTGCCGGCGCACCTCCAGCCCCTCCCCGACCAGTTCCTCGGCCTGGGCCCGATGGGCGGCATCCTGACCGCATTCCGCCACGACCCCAACGCCGCGTGGCTGGTAGTGGCCTGCGATCTGCCGTTTCTAACGGCGGCCTCGCTGGAAACTTTAGTGGCGAACCGGCAGCCCGGCCGCGTTGCCACCGCCTTCCGCGACCCCGCCACCGGCTTCCCCGAGCCCCTCATCGCCCTCTGGGAGCCGCGTGCCTACGGCACCCTGCTCCAGTTTCTGGCCCAGGGCTACTCGTGCCCCCGCAAAGCCCTTATCAACTCGGCCACGGCCTTACTGGAGCCGCTGACACCCGCGGAGCTGCGCAATATCAACACCCCCGACGAGCGGATGGCAGCGGAGCGGGAGCTGGCGAAGGGGTAAGGCCGGCCGTCCCCCTGGTCCTTGCGCGCCTTTCCAGAGTGGATACTGGTGGGGGCACACTTTCGCGACGAGGCTGGAAAGTGCGCCCCCATGCGGGGGCGCACTTTTTTGGGTGCGCCAGAAATTGCGCCCCCATGCGGGGGCACACTTTTCGGAGAGGTCCAGAAAGTGCGCCCCCTAACCAATAGGTGCTCGGGTACCACCAGGCGCCGCGCCAGGAAGCGGGCGTAGGGCCACGAAAAAGACGCTGGATGCTCCGCGCGGGCAGCAAACCTACCCGCCGATCGTCGCCATCGACTCGAAGCTGAGCTGGTGCACGGGCCGTTGTTGCTCGGCCTCGAACCCGTCGGCGGCGCGGTGCCGGAAGGCGTGGGCCAGCGCGGCCGTCACGACATCGTCTGAAGCCCCGCCGCGCAGCAGGGCGCGTACGTCGAGTACGCCCTGGTCGTAGAGACACGTTTTCAGGCCGCCTTCGGGGGTCAGACGCAGGCGGTTGCAGGAGCCGCAGAACGTGCGCGAGTACGCCGCGATGATGCCCACGCGCCCGACGTGCCCGGGAATCGCGTAGTCGGTGGCGGTGGCGCCGGGGGCACTAGGCACGGGCGCGAGGCCGGGGAAGTGCGCCGCCAGGTGCTGCTGAATCCGCACGTAGTTCCACGGAATCGCCGGGGCCGTGACGTGCGAGCCGCCGTTGAACGGCATCTCCTCGATAAACCGCACCGCGAGGGGCAGCGCGCGGGTGAGCTCCGCGAGGGCGATCAGATCCTGGGTGTTCTGGCCGTCCATCACCACGGCGTTGAGCTTGACGTGAATGCCCGCTGCGAGCAGCGCGTCGAGGGTAGCGAGCACGGCGGGCAGCTCGTCGCGCCGGGTGATCTCAAAGAAGCGCGCGCGGTCGAGCGTGTCGAGGCTCAGGTTGACGCTGCGGACGCCCAGGCGTACCAGCTCGGGTACGTGCGGGGCCGTGAGCACGCCGTTGGTGGTGAGGCTGATATCGTCGAGACCCGGCAATTGGCTCAGCGTTTCGATGAACCCCATTAGCCCGCGCCGTACGAAGGGTTCGCCGCCCGTGAGGCGCACCTTGCGGACGCCCAGCCCGGTCAGGAGCCGCACCACGCGGGTCAGCTCCTCGTAGGTGAGCAGCTCGTGGCGCGGGGCGAAGGCGATGCCCTCTTCGGGCATGCAGTAGAAGCACCGCAGGTTGCAGCGGTCCGTCACGGCCACGCGCAGATATTCGAGCGGCCGGCCGTGCGTATCGTAGAGCGTAGGGGGACGGGCGGAGGCAGTCAACGGAGCGGCGGGATAAAGCAAGCGCAAAGGTCAGTGCCAGAACGCCCCCGCTCCGCATGCGTTCCCGCCCGGCAGGACTGGGGCGCGCCGTAGTTTTACATCCAGGACTTACGCGCAACGTACCGCGAAGCTCCAGCTTCGCCCCCGTGCGCCAAGCGAAGCTGGAGCTTCGCGGTACGTTGCGGCCGTTTTGTATAAGCCTTGATATCAATGGAAATAACCCTGGCGCTTTTTGGCATCGCCCGCGAGATTGTCGGTCATTCGACGCTCCGGCTGGATACGCCGGCCGATCAGTCGGTGGGCGGGCTACTGACGCACCTGCGGGCCACGTACCCCGCCCTGGCCGAGCTGCGCAGCCTCGCCCTCGCCGTCAACAACGAGTACGCCCACCCCGAGCAGCGCCTGCACGAGCGCGACGAAGTGGCGCTGATTCCGCCCGTGAGCGGCGGATAGGTTTTGAACTGAGAACTGAGAGGTGAGAACTTTGAACTGTGAGATTCGATCTCAGTTACCGCTCGCAGTTCTCACCTCTCAGTTCTCATTTCTCACTTAAAATGACCATTGCTCTCACCGATCAGCCCATCGACGTGGCCGCCGCGCTACGGGCCGCCGAAGACCCCGCGGCCGGCGCCGTCAACGCCTTCGTGGGGACGATCCGCGACCACAGCGACGGGCGGCGGGTGGTGCGGCTGCACTATGAGGCCTACGACGCGATGGCGCTTCACCAGCTGCGCCGGGTTGCCGAGCAGGCGCGGGAAAAGTGGCCGATGCTGGCGCGGGTGGTCGTCATTCACCGCAAAGGCACCCTCGAAATCGGCGATGTGGCGGTGGTCGTGGCGGTGAGTACACCGCACCGGGCGGAGTCGTTTGCCGCCTGCCAGTTCATCATCGACACGCTCAAGCAGGTAGTGCCGATCTGGAAGAAGGAGGAGTATGAGGACGGCACCACGTGGGTAGCGGCGCACCCGTGAGCGTAGTGGCGAGGGCCGAGGGCCGAACACGCGCCTCGCAACTGGCGGCCCCGGAGGAGCTACCATTCGGTAGCAAGCTAGCGGCCCCAGCCCGTGGCCCCGGAGGGGCTGCCTCTTTGCCCTGCACCGGCGTTTGCCCACGAAAAAGGAAGGTAGTCTCTCGTATGATTGCACCGGCAAGTTAGCCTTGCTTCCCGTCCCCTGCCGCCGATACGAGGAGTCCCTTTGGGCGCAGGCCGTTTGGCCTCTGACCCCGTCCCGGAGCTCGGTACGGCGGCAGGTTGTGGGGGGTCTATCAAGCCGAACAGTAGCCAAGGGCCGCCTCCGAGCCTGACCCTGCATACGAGAATCGCTTTTGACCGCCCACGTGATGGGGTAAGCGCCTGCTAACCAGTGATTGTGCCGTTGCCCCCCCCTCTTTTTTTCTGTTTTATGTCCCGTCGTTCTACTGCCGCCGCCGCCGCCGCCCTGCCCGCTTCTACGGGCTGGCACGTAGTGGGAGTGGATGTCGCCAAAGACACCCTGGCCGTCTGTTTGGCCACCCTTTCCGACGCCCGCACCCTGCGCATCGTCCACCAACCCGCCACCGACTTCGCCAACACGCCGGCGGGTATCGGGTTGCTGGTGAAGTGGATGCGCCGCCATACCCCCGCCACCGCCCCGCTGCGGGTCGTCTGCGAAGCCACCGGCACCTACTACGAAGAACTCGCCTACGCCCTGCACGCCGAGGGAATCGAGT
>JBKJUQ010000187.1:0-5255 GCA_046590685.1 Hymenobacteraceae bacterium | reverse complement strand
TAGGGCCCAACGGCGTGGCGATTCTGACCGGCCCAATCTACGTGGCGGGCAACGTGGTGGTGCAGAATGGCGGCACGTGGCAAAGCAACTGCTTCCCGCTTACCGGGCCGGGCACGTTCAATCTCAACGCGGGCGGCCTGATCGTGGTCTGCTCGCCGCAGGGCATCGCGCTGACCGGCCCGACGGGTGATATTCAGGTGACGGGGCTCCGCACGTTCAATACGAACGCCGACTACACCTACAACAACCCGCCCGGCGGCCCCCAAATCACGGGCACCGGGTTGAGCGGCGCGCGCAATCTGCGAATTCAGACGCCCGTGTTCGGCGTCGATCTCTCGCAGCTGGCTTTTGTACGGCGGCTGCTCGAATTCCTGCCCGGCAGCGGTAACCTCACGCTCAACAACCCGCTCCGGATGATCTCTACGGCCACCCAAACGGCCATGATCATCAACAGCTCGCCGACAATCGGCGCGGTGCTGCCCAACGGCTTGCACGAGCGCTTTATCGACGGCACGTTTACGGCGCCCAACATCGGCTATCGCATCATCAGCAGTCCGATGACCAACTCGGTGGTGGCCGACCTGACCACCTTTGGCCCGGCCTTCTCGCCCGTCGTGAACCCTGCCTACAACGGCTGCGGCCCCTACCTCGGCCCCGTGCCGAACGTGTACGGCTACGACGAAAGCATTGGCGGCGGCGGGCCGACGTTCGCCTGCGGCGTCAACTCCCCAACGGGGCTGTTCACGCCATTTCCGATGTCGCCGGGCCGGTCGGTGAGCGCGTACATGGCCGACAACTGCAAGCCGGTGTTTCGCGGCACGTTCCAGAACGGTAACGTGAGCGTGAACAACCTGACCCAGTCGGGCGGCTTCCTGGGCGCGGGCCAGCAATCAGGCTGGCATTTGCTCGGCAACCCGTACCCGTCGCCCATCGACTGGAACGGCGCGGTGATTCCGGCCGGCATGCAGTCCACGATTTACTACTGGCGCTCGACGGGCGGGGTCACGGGGAGCTATTTCTCGTTTACGGCGGGCGCCGGAGCGGGGCAGATTCTGCCTACCGGCCAAGGTTTCTATGCCCGCATGAACGTCACGATCCCGTCGTTCGTGTTCACGAATGCGCTGCGGCCGACCACGTTCCTCACCGTGCCGTACTACAGCCGGCCGTTGCCAGCCACCCGGCCGGAAGCGCACCTGACCTTACGCGCCACCACCGACGCGGCGGAGTTTGCCGACGGCCTGCGGATTGGGTTTGAGGCCGGAGCATCGGCCGCCGCCACCGACCAAAGCGACAGCGAGCGCCCCGGCCACAACATCGGCCACGCCACGCTCATGAGCCTGGCCGCCGACGGTACCGAGCTTGGCCGCAACACGCTGTCCGACGCCGACCTACGCACCGGCCGGGTCGTTCCGCTGCTGGTCGACCTGCCCACCGCGGGCAGCTACGAGTTTGCCGTAGTAGACCTAGCCCAGCTGGCGGGTACCGACGTGACGCTGGTCGACCGCCTCACCGGTACCCGCTACGACCTGGCGACGCACCCGGCCGTGACGTTCACGGCCGCGCGGGCCGGCGAAGACCGGACGCGGTTCGAGCTGGTCTTCAGCGCGCGCGTAACCGGCCTGGCCGCTACGCTGGCCGCCGCGCGCCTGAGCCTGGTACCGAACCCCGCCCGTGGGAACGTTCGGGTGACGCTGGCCGCCGGCGAAACCCAACGCGTGCTCCTGCTCGACGCCACGGGCCGAGTGGTGCGGGAGGTCCTGACCACCGGCAGCACTACCCTCGATTTGGCGGGCCTGCCCGCTGGCGTGTACGTAGTTCGGGCCGGTACCGCGACCCGCCGTTTGGTGGTGGAGTAACCCCCCCGACCACCCGCAGCGACAACGGCCACCCGAGCAATCGGGTGGCCGTTTTGCGTTGGCGCGGCCCGAAGGCAGCGGCTCAGGCGCCGCCGGAGTAGCTTGCGGCGTTCTGCCGGTTGCGGCAGTCGTTTTTGCTATCTGCCTGCTAGCTTTTCCCGTGGCTGAATCGCGTGCTTTCCCCGACTCCACTGGCTCCGCGCCACGCTTTGAGTCGGCTTATTATTTCCAACCCGTCGCGTGGTTTTTCGCCACGTACGGACGGCTGCCGGTGCGGCGCGTGTTTGAGCTGCCCGACTCAAAAACCCTGCACGGCCTGCGCGCTACGCTTGGCGAGTGGTATCCTGACCTGGCGGCGCGCACCATTGTCGAGACCGATTACTACGACCATGAGCACCCGTCGGGCTTCAGCCACTGGGGCGCCTTCCGGCTCGCGCCGGGTCTGGTGCTCTACTACGGCACCCGCTCCGACTACGGCGCCGATGACGTACAGCTGTTGATCGATCCCGACCAGGCCGCTGCGCACGCGGCCGAACTCGACCGCTTCACCGCACACCTGAGCACTCTCCTCGAATCGCCGCGGGCGCAGGAGCGGCAGCAGATCTGGGTAATGCAAGCGAGCGACGGCGACACCCGCTTCCGGCCGCTCGACATCAAGATTCCCGACCTCGCCCTCGCCACCCACTACAACGACGACCTCGCCCCGATCCACGCCCGCATCGTCCAGCGCCTGCAAACGCCCAACGACAAAGGCATCGTGATCCTGCACGGTCCGCCCGGCACCGGCAAGACGAGCTACATCCGCCACTTGTGTTCGCTCACCGAGAAGCGCAAGCTGTTCGTGCCGCCCAACCTCGCCACCCACATTGCCGATCCGGCGTTCATCAACCAGCTCTACAACAACACCGATTCGATTCTGCTCATCGAGGACGCCGAGCAGGTGCTGCTCCGCCGCGAAGACGGCAATGCCCTGGCGGGCGCGGTGAGCAACCTGCTCAACATCTCCGATGGGCTCCTGAGCGACTGCTTTCACATCCAGGTGATCTGCACCTTCAATACCGAGCTGGCGCGCGTCGATCAGGCGCTGCTCCGGAAGGGGCGCCTGATTGCGGCCTACGAGTTCGGCCCGCTCGCGCAGCCCAAAGCCGTTGCCCTTGCCGCGCAGCTGGGTCAGAAGCAACCCATCACCGGCCCAACCACCCTGGCCGAGATCTTCGGCCGCGAGGCGGATGACCCCGCCATGCCCGATATGCTGAGTGGGGCCCACAAGCGCCCGATCGGCTTCGGGCGATAAGCCCCGCCCGCCGGCTAGGCGAGCAAGCTGACCGGTTAGTGCGTAACGTTGCACGTCTATATCCCCCCCCGATGGCCAAGACGCGGCGGCAAGTGCAACATGGGTGGCGGCGGCTGGGGCTCCTGGGCGCGCTGCTGTATCTGGCCACCAGTGGGTGGGCCGCCCCTGGCCGGCACGTCGCGCCAGTCGCGGCGGATACGGTCATCCTCTCCTCGCTCCCCGCCGATGATCTGCTGCGCGGCTACTACTACGCGCTCGAACCCTTTGGCCGGGCCGACCGCGCTCCCGCTCCCGCTCACGCCGACGCGCTGTGGCGCGCCGGCCACTTTCGGCCCGGCCCCACCAACGACCGGCCGCTCAACCTCGGCTTCCGGCACGAACGTCTCTGGCTGCGCGTGGTGGTACGCAACGGCCTGCCCGACCGCACCCGTTTCGTGTGGAGCTTTTACTGCTTCCTCGACTCAGCGGTGCTTTACCGCGCGGCGCCCACCAGCGGGCGCTTGACCCGACTGGCGGGCGCGAGCTCGCGGGCCACGGCCGTCGAGCGGGTGTTTCCGGCCCGCTCGCTCACGCTGCCGCTGGTGCTCCGCCCCGGCGAGACGGCCGTGCTCTACGCCCGCCTCGATCACTACGCCGGCGCGCTCTACGTGCCTACCGACCTGACCACGGCGGAAGACTTTCTGGCCTGGGAGGCGACCTACCTCACCGAGTGGCATTGGGTGTGGCTCCTGGGCTTCTACGCGTGCAGCGCGGCGTTTAATCTGCTGCTGTTCGGGTTCCTGCGTGACCGGATTCATCTGTGGTATGCGCTCTACGTCGCGCTCTCGACGCTTTTTCTACTAATGGAAGATGGCCTCGCCGCGCTCGTGCTACCCGCGTGGGCCCACCGGGCGGCGTGGGCCGTGGGGCAGTACAACGTGCTGCTGCTGGCGGCGGGCGTGGGGATCCGGATTCTGCAGCTCTTCGTCGGGCACCGCGCCGAGTGGCCGCGCCTGTACCGCGCCGGGCAGGTGCTCAGCCTAAGCGCGGCGGCGTTCGCGCTCGCTTATGCGGGGCTGTTTCCGGTGGCGCTGCGCACCGGCGGCAGCGCGGCGGCTACGGCCCTCAATACCACCCGCGAGGCGCTGCTCCTGCTCACGGCGGCGTACGCCATCGGCGCGCTGGCGGCCGGCGCGCGCAGCCGCACCCGCCGCGCCGCGGCGCGTACCTACGCGGTGGCCTACGCGTGCTTTTTCGGGGGAGCGGCGCTGTTCTGGCTGATTCACGCCGGGTGGCGCAACTCCATTCTGATGCGGCCCAACGAGCTGGCGTGGGGGCTAGTGTTGGAGATGCTGCTGCTCAACGGGCTGCTGGCGGGGCGCTTTCGCGACGTGCTGCGGCAGGCCACCCGCCTACGCATCCGCGACCTCCGCCGGCGCAACACGCTGAGCGAGCGGCTCATCACGGCGCAGGAAGCCGAGCGCGAAAAACTCGGCCAGGAGTTGCACGACGCCCTCGGGCCGGGCCTGATGGCCGTGCAGCTGGCGTTGCGCGGGCGGGCCGTGCGCGAAAGCATGACCGCAACGCCCGCCGCCGCGGAGGCCATTCGCCGCGCCCAAACCATCGCCGCTGACCTACATACGGAAGTGCGCGCCCTCAGCCACGGCTGGCAGCCGGCCGACCTGGCCCGCGAAGGCCTGGCCGGCGCGCTCGACGCGCTGGTAGCCGCCGTGAATCTGCGCGGCCACCCCGAGGTGCGGACTCACTTCGACCCCGGCCTCGCCGAGCTACCCGCCCTCGTGCAGCTGGCCGCTTACCGGATCGGCGCCGAGCTGCTGCACAATGCGGTGCGCCACGCCAACGCGACGACCGTGCAGCTCCAGCTGCTGCGCTTTCCGGAACAGCTGCTGCTGATGGTGGAAGACGACGGCCAGGGATTCGCGCAGACCGCTGCCGGCAGCCAGGCGGGCCTTGGCCTGCGCGGCGTGCGGGCGCGGGCGGCGTACGTGGGCGGGACCGTCGCGATCGACTCGTCGGGGCGCGGCACGGTGGTGACGGTCACGCTGCCGGGCTGAGGCGGGCGCCCCCTCCCCTGCGGGTGGTATTGCGGCGGGCTCAGGCGAGAC
>JBKJUQ010000185.1:0-12661 GCA_046590685.1 Hymenobacteraceae bacterium | reverse complement strand
GATACTGGTCCTCCGCGCTCGGGCTCGTCACCTTCCGCCCGCCGCGCAGCTCTTTAATAGCAGCCTTCAGCACCTTCTCCGTGAAACCGGCGTCCTTTAACAGCGTCGCCGTCACGTCCTTCCCGCCCAGCAGGCCGAGCAGCAAATGCTCCACCGCCACATATTCATCGCCAAACTCCTTCAAAAAGCCCTGCGCCCGCGTCAGCGCCGCGTGGGCGTCGTTGGCGAGGTACGGCTGACTCCCGCCCCCCCCGCCACTGATCTTCGGGTAACCCGCCAGCACCGCGTCGAGCTTCTGCTGCACCAGCGCCGCGTTCGCCCCGGTCTTCTTCGTCAGAAAGCCCGTTACGTTTTCATCGGCCAGCAGGAGCCCCTTCAGCAGGTGCCCCGTCTCGATGGCCGTCTGCCCGCCGCCCGCCGCCACCTGCGTGGCCTGCTGCACGGCCTCCTGGGCCTTGATGGTGAAGTTATTGAGATTCATATGCTAGATTGAGGTAGCCGGCAAGCAGGGTTAAGCCCTACCGGCATACGTGACCTAGCAAACGGAAGGCGAATAGTGTAATTCGGACTTTTTGTCGGGGCGAGATTGGATAGCGTTTGCCTTTATGTCGGCTTCGCCTTGCCGTACTGTACTTCCGGCTTCAGTAATCTGGCTTCCGTAATTTCGCGAACCAGCCCGCCCTTCACGCCCGTTGCCCCAATGCAGGTTTTTACCAAAAAGCGACTGCGAGACTACGCGCTTGCTCACCCGGAAATCACGGATGAGATTCTCCAACGTTTCGCCGACTTTGAAGCCGCGCAATGGGAAACTGGCGCTGATGTGCGCGCCTACGATTCCTCCGCCGATTATGTGGGTGGCGACCGCTGGGTTTTCAATATCCGGCACAATCGTCACCGGTTAGTGGTTCGGATTTTTTTTCCAGCGAAGCAAGTGTACATCCGCTTCATTGGCTCCCACGCCGCGTACGACCGTATCGTTGACATCACCACCATTTGACCCCTCCCGCCCCGTGACCCTCACCACCCAAAAAGAGTATCAAACCGCCTTTGCCCGGCTTGAATACCTCATCGACCACGAGCCAACCAACCTAACCGAAATCACGGAGTTGGGCAATGCCGTGAACGCCTACGAAAACGCCCACGGTCACCGCCCCGTCCCCGCCGATTCGCTCATCTTCCACTTAGAACGCGAAATGCTGACGCGCGGCCTCACCAAAAAGCAATTTGCTGATCTACTCGAAATCACGCCCAGCCGGCTGAATGAGGTACTCTACGGCAAGCGCGAGGTGAATATGGACCTCGCCAAACGCCTGCACCGCAAGCTCGGAATGTCGGCCGAGTTTATTCTGGCGCACGCCTGATTCGGCTTACCGCAAGCGATGGCAATTAGCCCTCGAAGCCGGTCACGTTTTCATCGGCCAGCAAAAGCCCCTTCAGGAGGTGGCCCGTCTCGATGGCCGTCTGCCCGCCGCCCGCTGCGTGGCCTGTTACACGGCCTCCTGGGCCTTGATGGTGAAGTTATTGAAATTCATTTGCTGGGTTGATTGCCGCGGAGAAGGGGTAATCCCCGAGGGCATACGTAGGCTAGCAAATGGGGGGAGAAGGGGGGAATCGAACTTTTTGGCGGGACGGAATTGGATAGTGATTGACTTTGTGTCGTAACTTTTAATCCGGCAATGGCAAGCCTAATGCGCACAATACATTTTCGTTACCAGTTGCAATTAACTGCTCTAGCCTTGCTTTTGCTTTTGGTGAATTTATATCTTCTATACTCGTCAATTAGTGGTTTGCAAAAGAAGGGAGTTGGAGTCGATATTTGATCTATGCTGACGCTAACGCCCACGCAAACGCTTGAATTGCGGCACTTGCAGCGCGCCACGCGCGAGCGACAGGTGTACGTTCGGGTGACGGTGGTGCTGATGCTGGCGGGCGGATTTGCCGCCGCCGATGTGGCCGACGCGCTCGGTATTGATGCCGCGAGCGTGTATCGGTATGCCCAAGGGTATGGGCAGGCGGCCACGCTGGGCGATTTCGTTACGCGCCACTACGTGCCGTATGCGGGCCGGCTGACGGGCGCGCAAGCCGAGCAGGTGCGCGCGCATGTCGGCGAGGAGCTGCGCCTGACGGCCGCTGGCATCGCCGACTGGGTGCGCGCGCAGCTGGGCGTCGCCTACTCGCCGGGCGGAATGGTGGGCGTCCTGCATCGCCTGGGTTTCGCCTACAAGTACACCCATCTGGTGCCGGCCAAAGCCGACCCCGTGCAGCAACAAGCCTTTCTGGATCAGGTGCTGCTGCCTTTGCTGGCACAAGCCGAGCCGGCTGCGGCTACGGCTACGCCTCCCCTCGTCTACTTCGCCGACGCGGTGCATCCGCAGCACAACACCCGACCCGAGCGGGGCTGGATCGCGGTGGGCGAATCGTTTCCCATCGCCAGCAACCCCGGCCGCAAACGGCTCACCCTCACGGCCGCGCTCAATGCCCACGATGTCACCGATGTGGTGACCTACGAAAGCGGGCGCGCCAACGGCGAGGCGACGATTGCCCTGCTCTCGGCCTTACGCGAGCGGCGCGACCAAACGGCCCGTGGGCGGCCGATCGTCGTGATTTGCGACAACGCGAGCACCTGGCGGGCGGCGGCGGTAACCGAATGGCTCGACGGCCATCGCGATTGCCGGCTGTGCTTTCTGCCGCCCTATTCACCCAATCTGAACCTGATTGAGCGGCTCTGGAAATACCTCCGAAAGGAGGTCATTTCTTCGTTCTATACGCCTAAATTTAGCGCGTTCGCCGACCGAATACGGGCGTTCTTCGTCACCATTGCCGACCACAAACCGGCGCTGCAATCGCTGCTCACCCTACGGTTTGCGGTCACATCGGCGTGAGTAAATTTCCGCAAAGCACTAAGTGACGAGTATATTACCGGCTCACCAGACCCACGTTGCCTCAGCCACCTCCATCTACCAGTCAGGTCGGGAGGCCTATTTACCGATTCAGTATCCGCACCGAGATACTGCTCGGTAAGCTCTGTAGCCACTGTACGACGGCAGCCGCTTCGTCAGCAGGAAACTCAAGTTCGATGTCGAGCTTCATCGAAGACGGAACAGGTTGAACGGCTGAACTCCCGAGAGTAAGCGGCGGATCTTCATCGAGTAGCGTCAACTTAGCGGTAGGCGCCAGCCGCCGAATCACTTCTGTGATGAAAGCCGCTTCGTCGTCGGGGATTTCGAGTATGTATTTCATATGACAGCAAACGGCTTCCTCCAAGTTACTTTCTTCCCCACTCTGCCCTTGCGAGCAAAGCGAAGCAATCCGGCGCCCGCCCCACGGCAGCAGTCGCCCGATTACTTCGCTCCGCTCGCCCTAACAGACTGAAAGAAACCCCCTACTCCTCGTCCCGCTTCGGCTTCTCCCCCGCGTGCACCCGCGCCAGCAGCGCCTTGCGCGAAAACTCCTTCAGCGTGCTCTTCTGGCCCTTGAAGAGCCGCACCGCCGTCTTGCGCACTTTCCGGATAAAGGCGTCCACCGCCTGGTAGTCGGCGTCTTCCAGCTCCGTCGCCTTTACGCCCTCGTTGAGGTGCTGCTGCTGGAGCTGGTTATCGGCGTCGATCTTCGCGCGCAGGTCGTTGAGGTCGGTCAGCTCCTGGTCTTTGTAGCCTTTGGCTTTGAGGGCGGCGAGGTTGTCTTTGACCCTACTTCACCACCGTTCGCCCGACCGTCCGGCCACCCACCGTCACCCGCACCCGGTACACGCCCGGCGCCCACCCGCGCGCGTCGAGCGTCACGCCGCCATCGGCCGTGGTCGTCGCGCCGCCCGGCACCACGCGCCCCAGCGCATCGCACACGCTAACCCGCGCCGGCGTCAGCGCCTGCCCCGCGAGCTGGATTCGCAGCGTGCCCCCTTCCGCCGGGTTGGGCGCCACGAGCAGCGTCGCCCCCTCCACTTCTTCCGCCCCACCGAGCACCAGCGCCGGCAGCTCATTGAGGCGGAAGCGCCGCAGAAACCGCCACACCTCCACCGACGCCTTAAAATCCTGGTTCGTCACCCCGATCCGAAACGCCGACCCCGGCCACGTGTGCGCCCCACCGATCACGCGGTAGTGCACCACCACCTCGCCCACCGTCGGGTGGCTCCACGCCGTCCGCTCGGCCGTGCAGCCGTCGGTAGTGTTCGTATTGGGCACCGGCGTCGTCACGCCCGCCCCCGCCTGATTGACTTGCACCCAGTGCGCCAGCACGCTCGGAATCGGCAGAAAATTCGCGTTACCGTTGTACGGCACCGTCCCGTCGGCCGTCCCGTGGATTTCCATCACCGGCGTCACGCGCCCCGGCGCGCACCCCGCCAGGTGCGTCCGCGCGATGGAGCCCGTCACCGACGCCACCGCCGCCACGCGCCCATTCAGCCGGCACGCCAGCTCGTAGCTCATAAACCCCCCGTTGCTCATCCCCGTCGAGTACACCCGATTCGGATCGACGCGGTATTGCCGGCTGAGCGTATCGAGCAGCGCGCTCAGAAAGCCCACATCATCCGGCCCACCCGTACCCGGCGCGTTAAACGTATTCCAGTAGCGCGTCGTGCCCGTCGCGATCGTCCCGTTCGGGTGCACCACCAGAAAATTGGCCGTATCGGCAATCGCCCGGAAGTCGCCGTAATTCTCCTGCTCCAGGTTGTTCGAGTTGTACCCGTGCAGGTTAAACAGCAGCGGCACCGCCGTGCTCCCCGCCTGATAAGCGGCCGGCACGTACAGCCGGTAGTCGCGCACCACCCCGCCGAAGCGGAAGCTCCCCGTGACCGTGGTTTGCGCACTGACGTCCAGCGCCAATAATCCCGTGGCCAGCAGCGTCAGCCCAGCCGATAGAAAACGATTCATTTCGAAAACAAAAGGTACCTGATTTAAGAACAGGACGACCACATAATACAAAAAAGGCCAGCAAACGCGGTTTTGGCGGTCCCGAAGAAATAGACTGATTACGACGGTGAGTTTGCCAGCAAGCTCGTTTGGGGCTGTCCTGCGAACCCTGAAAGGGTTCTTTCCCAGCACCCCGGGTTGATTTCAAAGAAATCTACCCGGGGTGCTGGGTGCGCCGTCACAGCAGCAGCACCGGCGCTCGAAACCACGGGCTGCCATCGCAACATGTCTAATAACCCCCGGCCGGCCCCTACGCGCGCGTCCCGCCGCCGGCCAGCGCCTTCTCCAGCTGCGCCTGAATCACCCCGCACCCCACCATAAACGGCTTCTCGGTGATCTCAATCTGAATCGCCGTATCCGTGGCAACGAAGTTTCCCACGATGCTCGCCCCAAACACGCTCAACCGAAAAGAGCCCGCCTCCGGCGAGCCCATCACCGTGCCGCCCATGCCACCAATGGCTTGCTGAGCCCGCGCAAACAGCGCTTCCGGCGTAGTAGTGTGGGCGATGGCAAACTGGCACATAGGCGCAAAAATGAAAAGAAGAAGGGAGGTAGAAACTACGTAACCGAAACCGCGCCCAAGGTACGGCCCGTCGCGCGCCACCGCCACCCCACCAGCATATAAAAACCCCGTCCAGGCCGGTAATGGCCCCGACGGGGTAGGAAAACTGACCGGTCACGTTTGCCCGCTTAGCGCGGTGGGTCAATCATCGCGGCTTCCTCGTGGTGAGCGGGCTCTTCCACGCTCTCTTCCGGCTCAACCGGCAGATTCTCCACCCGAAACATCCCACTCAAGCGGTGATTGGCTCCCCCGGCTTGCCCCGCCGAGTCATCTTGGTAGGCAGATTCCCGGCTAGCCGGCGGAGGAAGAACAGCGGTGTACAATGCAGTCATAGCGAGGGGTCAAGGCAACTGATAACGAAAAAACGTCAGGTTGAGCGAAACGCACGGGGCCTACCGATGCCAGAAGGAAGTAGCTTGGTGACACATAGATACAACTTCCGGACGCAACATACCAAATCGAGGAGTATCAAGACCGGGCTCTTTTCGGTCAACCCCTGTTTTTTGTCGGTGAACAAGTCCGCTCGCACGGTGAACCGATGTACGTGACCAAATAAAATCCGGCTCAAATCAGGGTCTAATTAACCCGCCGCTACCCACCGACCCGGGCGCGACGCGCAGCTTCGCCGCCCACGCATCGGCCAGGCGCGTGGGCTCCGGCAGCTTGCGACCGCGCAAACATGCCCGCGCTACCGCCGTGGCGGACGCCTGATCGCAGCGGTGGCCGGGCGAGACAAAGACCGGCAAAACTCCGGCGCGCGTTCGCAGCACCTCCCCAATCACTTCCGCGCTGCCGCGTCGGGCCCTCAAAGGGGTCGCGTCGCCCGGCGCCGGGCCAGGCTCGTCGTACACCCCCGTCAGCCGGCTTTTACCAACCCCGAAGGTGGGAAGGTCCAGCGCCACGCCCAGCTGCGCGGCAATGCCCAGCCGCCGCGGGTGCGCCGACCCGTGCCCGTCCACTACCAGCACGTCGGGGCGGTCAGTCTCGGGCAGCTGCGCGTAGGCCGCCACCAGATTAGGAGCCTCCCGAAACGCCAGCAAACCCGGGATGTACGGCAACGGTACCTCCCCGTAGTGCCACGCGATCGCGCGCACCGCCAGATCGGGCCACGTGAGCAGCACGATCACCGAAAGGATCGTCTCGGGGGTAGGAAAGGAAGAATCGCACCCCGCCACCAACCGGATCGTCGGGGGCAGGGGCTCGTAGCGCACCCGCGCCCGCAGCGCGTCCTGCTCGGCGGTCAGCGCGCGCACGAGCGCGGGATCAGGCGCCGGGCCGGGCGGACGGTACATAAGCGAAGCGTGAGCGTGAGCGGGCAAACCGGTAAGCCGCCACTTGTTGACGGCAAAACGCGCGCTGTCGTTGCCCGCTTTAGCTGCCCGCTTCCAACCGTTCGAGCGCGTCCGTCCAGGAAGCGTGCATCTCGGCAAACCGCGCGACCGCTTCCGCCACGAACGCCTTATCCACCAGCCGCCGCACCAGCTCGTCGGGGGCGCCGGGCGGCAAATCCAGCTCCGCGATCTTGTAGGTCTGCTCGAACGGGCCCCGCTCCAGCTTCACGAGGAACTTGCCGTTCCAGGCGAACACGGTTATCGTCGCATCCGGGTGCGGAATCTGGCCTAGCTGGCGCATCGGGGGAAGGAGTTTAGGCCGTGAAGGTAGGGAGTCAGCTGCTTTGCAGGGAGCGCCCCGGCCGTAACTTGCCCCCGGCGCGACCGGCGGGTTGCCGGGGCGCCCCATCTCCGCTGATGCTGATTCGATCGCCTTTTTCGTTGCCGGCTGCCCGGCCCTCTTTGCTCACCGCAGCCGCGGTCGCGCTGCTCGCGGCCTACCCGACGCCGGGTGCCGCGCAAGCGCCCGCCAAAACCCTGCTCACCCCCGAAACCCTCTGGCAGTTCGCGCGGGTGGGTTCGCCGGCCGTATCGCCGGATGGCAAATCGGTGATCTACTCCATCACGACGTACGATCTGACCGAAAATCGCGGCAATGCCGATCTGTGGCTCGTACCCGCGACGGGCGGCGCACCCAAGCGGCTCACCACGACGCCCAAGAGCGAGGTCAGCCCCGTCTGGCGCCCCGATGGCAAGAAGATCGCCTTCCTGAGCGCTGAATCCGGCTCGATGCAAGCCTACGAGCTGAACCCGGACGGCTCGGGCCGCACCCAGCTCACCAAAGCCGAATCGGATATCGACAATTTCCGCTATGACCCCACCGGCCAGCGCATCCTCTTCACGCGGCGCGTAAAGACGGGCAAGGACGTCCACGACCTCTACCCCGATTTGCCGAAAGCCGACGCCCTGCTGTACGACGATCTGCTCTACCGTCACTGGACCGACTGGAACGACTACCAGTCGAGCCACGTCTTTTACCAGCCCTACGCGGCCGATGGCGGTGGCCTGACCAACGGCTACGCCAAAGACCTGATGCCCGGCGAGCCCTTCGATACGCCCCTGATGCCGAATGGCGGGGCCGAGCACCTCGCGTTTTCGCCCGACGGCTACTCGATCGCCTACACGGCCCTGAAGCTGAAAGGCAAGGCCGCCGCCGAAAGCACCAACTCCGACATCTACCTCTACAACGTCCGGACGGCCGCCACGCAAAACCTCTCCGACGGTCTGCCGGGCTACGACCAAACGCCCGTCTTCTCGCCCGACGGCACGCAGGTGGTCTGGCTCTCGATGGCCACGGCCGGGTTTGAAGCCGACCGCAACCGGCTGATGCTCTACGATTTCAAAACCAAGCGCCGCACCGACCTCACCCCGACCGAGGAGGTCTCGGCTGACGCGCCCGTGTGGTCCGCCGACGGCACCAAAATCTACTTCCTGGGCGTGACGCGCGGCACCGAGCAGATTTTCGAGCTGGCGCTGAAAAACCAGAAGATCCGTCCGCTCACCAAAGGCCAGCAGAACTATTCGACCCTGGCGCTCGCGGGCCCAGCCGCCTTCATCTGCACCAGGACCACGATGAGCCAGCCCGCTGAGCTGGTGCGCGTCGCCATCGCCGATGGCCGCGAAACGCCCCTCACCTTCACCAACCGCGCGCTGCTCGACCGCACCAAGCTCGGCGCCGTCGAAGAGCGTACGGTGAAGACCTCGGACGGCAAGCAGATGCAGGTGTGGCTGATTCGGCCGCCCGACTTCGACCCCGCCAAGAAGTACCCGACCCTGCTGTTCTGCCAGGGCGGCCCGCAGAGCCCCATCACCCAGAATTTTTCCTACCGCTGGAATTTTCAGCTGATGGCGGCCAATGGGTACGTGGTCGTAGCGCCGAACCGGCGGGGCCTGCCCGGCTTCGGCCGCGAGTGGAACGACGCCATCTCCGGCGATTGGGGAGGCCAGCCGATCCGCGACTACCTCGCCGCCATCGACGACGCCACGACGCTGCCGTACGTCGATAAAGAACGTCTCGGCGCGGTGGGGGCTTCCTACGGCGGCTTCTCGGTATACTACCTGGCTGGCACCCACCAGAAACGCTTCAAGACGTTCATTGCCCACGCCGGTCTTTTCGACTTCCAGAGCTGGTATCCCACGACGGAAGAGCAGTTTTTCGCCAAGCACGACCTCATCGGCCCCGCGTACGAAGCCTCGGCGGCTAAAACCTATCAGGAATTTTCGCCGTCGAAATACGTACAGAACTGGGACACGCCCATTCTCGTCATCCACGGGCAGAAGGATTTCCGCGTGCCCGTCGAGCAAGGGATGCAAGCATTTGGCGTCGCCCAGCTACGGGGTATCCCGAGCCGCTTCCTCTATTTCCCCGAAGAAGGCCACTGGATTCTCAAGCCCCAAAACTCCGTCCTCTGGAATCGAGTATTCTTCGACTGGCTGGCAAGGTATTTAAAATGATGTGATGGATGTGGTGATGTGAAAGAAAGATGTGGTGATGTGAAAGATGTGTACTCAATGCGCACATCGCCACATCGTCACATCGTGACTTCGCCACATTTTGATATTGCCACATCCTCACATCTCCCACATCCTCACATCTTTTCTCAATGAACCGTTTTCTTGTTTTGGTATCGGCCGTCACTGTTTCCCTCCTCCCCCAGCGGGCCACCGCGTGGGGGCCCGTGGCGCAGAAAACCGTCAACCAGCTCGCCATCTACGGCTTACCGGCGGGGATGCAGCCTTTCTACTACCACTTCCGGCAGCAGATCGTTGATCGGGCGTTGGAACCCGATACCCGCGTGGTGAAGGACCCGCACGAAGCCGCTCGCCACCATATTGATATCGAGCGCGTCACGCTGCCCGTCTTCCTGAGTATGCCGATGGAGTGGGAAGCGGCAGCCGGCAAGTACTCTGCCGACTCCCTGTACCGCATCGGCATCGCGCCGTGGGCGACGCTGACTGCCTACGAGCATCTGATCGAAGCCTTCAAAGAGGGCTCGCCGGATAACGTGCTCAAGTACTCGATCGAAGTCGCCAATTACGTCGGCGATCTGCACGTGCCGCTCCACACCAATGAGCGGTACTCCGCCGAGCCGGGGTCGCTGACGGGGCTGCTGGAAGGCAAACTCATTGAGCGCAACCTGAGCAAATTCAAGCTCTACGACGGCGAGGCGCAACCCTTGAAGCCGGAGTTGGCCGGGCCGCTGGTCTGGAGCGTCGTGAAAGAATCGTACGGCCTGGCCGACCCGATCTGGGATCTGGAGAATGATGTCTCAAAGGAATTCACTCCTAAGGACAAGTTCACGTACACGTACAAGCTCGGCAAGGCCACCCGGGCGTACTCCGACCGGTTCGCCGATGCCTATTTCGATAAAGTAGGTGGCATAATGGCAGCCCGCCTGAAATCGTCATCCGAGGCGACCGCCATGCTGTGGTACTCCGCCTGGGACGCCGCCGGCAAGCCGAACCTGCAGAAAATGGTCGGCGAAGATTTTCCGAAGGAAGAGAAGGGGGAATTGGCGAGTGACTTAAAGCTTCGCAAAGAGTTTAAGCTCGTGCCCGCAGGGCGCTTGTTGGCCCTCGCAAAACCGGCTGACGTCCCGAAGCCGGCTACCCCCGGCCAGGAAGCCGACAAACCCGCCGCCGAGCCCACTAAATCGGCTTTCGATAGCGGCACGGAAGCCAAACCAGCTGATGAAGGCAAGGGCAAGAAGAAAAAGAAGGCCAAACGTACCGCCGGCGACGACAAACCCGCTGATGAAGCCGCTCCGGCGGGAAAAGAATAATTGATGCGAACTCGCAACTTCTTTTTCGTTGCCGCGGCGCTGGTTACTGCCTGCCAGCAACCCGCCGCTGAACAAGCCGATACTACCCGTAAGGCTGCCGGCACCGACGTTCCGGGTCCTATTCTCGACTCGCTCAATCAGCAGAATGTCGAGGCGGAGCTGACGGCGTATGGCCGCAAATACCCGGGTTCGGAGGTCGTACTGCATACCACTCTCGGCGATATTGGCCTGAAGCTCTACGACGATACGCCCCTCCACCGAGCCAATTTTCTGTTGCTGGCGCGCAAGAAATTTTTCAACGAAGGCGGTTTCTATCGCGTGGTCAAGGATTTTATGATCCAGGGCGGCGATGACGATGATCGGCAGATGGCGCTTGGTCCATACAAAATTCCCGCAGAGCGCCGCCCTGGTCACTACCACAAGCGCGGCGCGCTGGCGATGGCGCGCTACGGCGACGAAGAAAACCCAACGAAAGCCTCCTCCAACCACGATTTCTACATCGTCCAGGGTAAAACCTATTCCGATGCCGAGCTCGATGACCTGGAGCGGGTCAATGCCATGCGGTTCACGCCCGAACAGCGCCAGGTGTATAAGACCGTCGGTGGCGCAGCCTCGCTCGACGCCGGCTACACCGTTTTTGGCGAGGTGACGCGGGGGCTCGACGTAGTAAAGAAGATTGCCGACACCCCCGTCGACGCACAGAAATGGCCCACGACGGAAGTATTGATGAAAGTGGAAGTGGTGCGGTAGAGAAACATTTGCCCCTGATTAATCTTCCGTACTACGATGCTCCCACTCAACACGCTCGCGCCTGATTTCGCGTTGCCTACCACAAACGGCAAGACCTTTACCCTCAGCCACTACCGCGGCCGGCCGGTGGTGCTATACTTCTACCCGAAAGACGATACGCCAGGCTGCACTGCGGAAGCCTGCTCATTTCGTGATCAGTACGAGGATTTCCTCGCGCTCGGCGCCGAAGTGGCGGGCGTGAGCATGGACGATGAAGCTTCGCACCTGCGCTTCGCGCAAAAGCATCGCTTGCCGTTTCCCCTGCTGGCCGATCTCGGCGGGAAAGTGCGGAAGCTGTACAAAGTGCCGCGCCTGTTCGGCATATTGCCATTGAGTGGCCGGGTGACCTACATGATTGATGGAGCCGGCTACATTCGGTACGCGTTTAACTCCAACGCGCAGCCGCTCAAGCACGTGAGCGAGACGTTGGCCCTTTTGCGGGAGCTTGGCGCGCAACCCGGCGCGATTCCGGCAGTTACTATCCCCAATGCTCGCTGAAGGTCTAGAGGCTCCCGATTTCGTCTTGCCCGCCGCCCAGAGTGGCAGCGCTGCCACGGGCCCATTCGTGCTCAGCCGGCACCGCGGCCGACCGGTCGTCCTGTTCTTTTATCCGCACAACCTCACGCCCGGCTGTCGCGGCGAGGTCTGCGGCTTCCGGGATCAATACGAAGAGTTTCTCGAACTCGACGCGGTGGTAGTCGGCGTGAACGCGGGAGATGAAGCAGCTCATCAGCGCTTCATTGAGCAATTCAAGCTACCCTTTCCGCTTCTATCCGATGTGGGCGGCCGGGTGCGACGCCTGTACGACGTTCCTCGGCTCTACGGCGTGCTACCCTTACAAGCGCGAGTAACCTACGTAATAGATGCGGAAGGAGTCATTCGTTACGTCTTCAACTCCAACCGAAACCCCGTTGAGCACGTCGCGCGGGCATTGGACGTACTGCGCCGAGCAGACGATGAGGTGCCAGATGCAACTTAGCACCCACACTACCAACTTAAAATCCCCGTCTGGCTTCGCGCCAAACGGGGATTTTATCTGAACCGGCAAAGGGGCCTCTACCGCTAGCTTAGCACGATCCGCTGGCCCGGGCGCAGCGCGTCGGACTTAAGACGGTTGAGGCGACGGATCTGCTCGACCGAGACGTTACGCTTGCGTGAGATGTCCCAGAGCGTATCGCCCGGCTGCACCAAATGCACGGTGCGGGCACGTTGGCGAGCCGTGGCAGCCCA
>JBKJUQ010000138.1:0-5225 GCA_046590685.1 Hymenobacteraceae bacterium | reverse complement strand
GCGTACGAATACCGACTGGTCGAGCCCCCCACTGCACTGCCCGGGGGCGAAGCTGTACACGAGCTGGGTAACCTGAACCCCGATCGGCGGCGAACCGGTCGGGATTTCTGAGAACGCGTCATGGTACACCGATAAATAATGGTCGTCGCCGGGCAGATCGGGATAATCGCCGAGGCGCGGGTCGTAAAATCCATCGTTGCCGACGTCGATGAACGGTGCGGCCTGGCGCCACGGACACGCGCGGGTGGTGGCCGGCCACGTCAGCAGATCGGGCAACGGTTGGTAGCCGGGCTGGCCCACCGCCGCGCGGTGCGCGGCGACATCGGCGCGGGTCAGATGCCAGACGTGGGTGTAGCGCAGGATCGAATCGTACGGCAACGGCGCGTTACTGCTGATGGCGCCCGGCCAAAAATCACGCTCTGGCGGAGTCCCCTGTCGGTACATCTCGGATGCAACCAGGAGACTGCCCTGCGCGTCGAGGCCACCGAGCCACAAGTTCGCCGTCGTGACGGTGTAGCGGGCCGGCTGACCGGCAACCGGCAGCGGTACCACCAGGCCCTTGCGGAGCGAATGGTCGTTCCAGAGAAATGAGCTGGCCGTTACGTGGCCGCTCACATCGGCGAAGCGAAACGGGGTAACGGCTGGATATTGCCCGTGCGCGGTAACCGATCCCAGCAGCAGGAGCAGCAGGATGCCAACAGAGCGACTCATTACGGGCATGCGGGGAAGAAACCGGCGATGAGGCCCGGCTTCGGCAGGCAGACCGGTCGCTTCCGCCAAAGGTTGCCGGCGGGCCAGCACGCACGAGCTTCGCGGCGCAGCCCGCTGCCCCGCGCCGGCCCAACCGCCACTCGTCGGGCAAAAAGCGCCGATTGAGGCCGGGAGACGCGCGTCATAAGGAGCCGAGGAAGACCCGCACGGTAGCCGCAAGGGCCGTCACGTAAGTGAAGGCACCTTCCGGCTACCCTGCGCCCCTTCTCACTTACGTGAAAGGGGGTTCAAGCACTGCCGGAAGGGGTCTTCACGTAAGTGAAATGCCCTCCCGGACTGCCCGCAGGGCGTTTCACTTACGTGAAGGAGGCTCCAGCACTGTCGGAAGGGTATTTCGGGTAAGTGAAAAGGGATTCCGGCAGTGCCCGAATCCCTTTTCACTTACGCGACGCCGCGCCGCGCTACTGAGTCGGCGGAGTCACGGCCTGCTTGTCGGCCTTCTTTTGATTCTTGGTGACGTTCGCCTTCGAGAAATCGAAGAACCCGTACACCTCCTCATCCGAGTCGAAGGTGGCTTCGAGCAGGCCCTTGGCGCGGCGCAGGCAGCGGGCGAGCGTGACCCAGTCGGATTTGAGGGTGGTGATGCTCGTGTCGAGGGCGGCGTCGGCGGAGTTGCGGGCCGAGTCGGCGGCGCGCAGCGCCTGGGCGAGGGCGGCGGCGCGGGTGACGAGCGGCGGCGGGGCAGGCTGGCCGGCGACGGGCGGGTTGTGGGTGGCGTAGAAGGGCTGGAGGGCGGCGGCGTTGTCGGTGTAGAGCTGCACGAGCTCCTCCGAGTGGGTGAGCAGCGACTGCTGCCCGTACGCGGCGAGCTTGCCGCGGGTATAGCGGCGGAAGTCCTTGAGCACGGCCTTGCCGAAGAGCGCCGGGTTGACGACCTTGATCTGCTGCTCCTGCACGAAGCTCAGCCACGCGGCGCGCGCCAGCCGGAAGGCTTCGGTGTTGCCGGCCGTGGGGTCGAGGCGCTCGGTGAGGGTGCCGTCGAACTCGGCGATGGCGGTGGTGAGGGCCACGATGAGGGCATCGAACGGCGCGCTCAGGGCGCTGAGACGGCCTGCGGTCCGCGCCTGCTTGAGGGCGTCGAGGGTGTACTGGGCTAGCCCGCGGAAATTGGGGCGCGAGATGACCAACGTCAGAAAGAAGTTGGCGAAAAGGGAGAAGTACGGACGGTTCATCGTCGTATCAGGAGCCGGGAAAGTGAGCCGGTTGTCTGCTCCTTAATGGAAAAAGGGGCCCAAAACTTAATGGGTCGGGCGAAAAAAAATATTACTACCCCGCCCGCCCGCGCTCCTAAACCGCACCAGGAGCGCGTCAGGGCCAAAAAATGATCGCGGGAGCGTCAAAAAAATTTGCATCTTTGCGGGGTCATTTCACCATCCTCCTCTTCTCCATATGAGGTATTTCTTCTCCCGTCAGTGGCGGCCCGTCGTGGTCGCGCTGCTGAGCCTGCTGCTCGCCCGCGCGGGCGCCGCGCAGACCATTCCGCAGTACACCTTTAGCTCCACCACGGGCACGTACGTGCCGCTGACGGGCGCGACGGTGTTCGCGATCAACGGCGGCGGGGGCGATACCGACGACGGTCGTTCGGCGCCGATCACGCTGCCGTTCGCCTTCCCCTTCGCGGGCACGACTTCCACAACGGTGATCGTGAGCGCGAACGGGTGGCTGTCGCTCAACGGCAGCGCCAATGCCCTCACGATCAACACGGTGCTCAACCAGGCGCAGGACCAGATGATCGCGTTTTTCGGCCGCGACCTCAACCACCCCAACGCCACCTTCAGCTACCTGACCGACGGCTCCGCGCCGAACCGCATCTTCAAGATGCAGGGGGCGAACATCGGCCAGTTCGGCCAGCCCGGCGCCTCGGGCAATGTGCAGGTGTGGCTCTACGAGACATCGGGGCGGATCGAGATGCGCTACGGCGCCTTCAACTCCCTGTTCGCTACGGCGCCCTTCACGACGACGCAGGTCGGCCTGCGCGGCAACGGCACCAACGATGTGCGCTCGCTGACGGGGACGTGGGCGGCGCCGGTGCCGAGCACCTCCCCGACCGCTTCGCTGCCGCTCGACGCGGCCAACGTGCCCGTCAACGGCTCGATCTTCCAGTTCAGTCCACCTTCGGGCGCCGATTTGCTGCCGCCCGTCATTGGCCCGATCACGCTGACGCCCGCCGCTCCGGCGTGTGCGCCGGTGGCCCACGAGGTCAGCGTCGAGCCGACCGATGCCTCCGGGATTGCCTCCGTGACCGTCAGCTACTCGGTCGACGGGGGCACTCCGGTGGTGGTATCGCTGCTGAATGGGCAGGGTATCTGGCGCGGGACCATCCCCGCGCAGGGCACGTCCGTAGTGACGTATACCGTGACCGTGACCGACGCGAGCGCGCAGGCCAACCAGAGCACCTCGGCGCCCGCGTCGTACGCCGACGGCACCGTGACCGTCGACGCCGGTCCCAACCAGACGATCAACGCCGGCTCGCCGGCGGTTCTGCAAGCCACCGGCAGCCCGCGCCAAAGCCTCAAGATCACCGAATTCAGTTTGAGCAACTTCGGCTCGGGCACCACGCAGCCGCCGCCCGCCTACGTCGGCTCGGCCGATGATCTGGTGGAGATCACCAACATCGGGGCGGTGGCAGTGGCCCTCAGCGGATACCGATTCGAGGTGCGGAGCACCAGCAGCGGCGTGGGCCGCACCTACACCTTCGGCCAGAGCGTGACGCTGGCGGCTGGCGCCGTGCTGGTGCTGCACATCGGGCCCGGCACCGACTCGCCGGCCAACAACTACTACCACACCGGCGGCTCGAACGACCCGCTGGGCACCGGCGCCGACGTCGGCTTCCTGCTGGTGAGCCCCGGCGGCGTGTCGGCCGATGGCATCGCGCTCAACGCGTTTCCCCCCACCAGCCTGCCGACGGGCGTCTTCAGTGGCCCCGGCGTGAGCAGCCCGTTCGGCATTGCCGGCGCGAGCCTGGCGGGCACCGACGCGAACACCAACGCCGGCTGGACGGCCTCCTCCAGCTCCACCCGCCTGACCATCGGCACCTACAACCCTGGCCTCAGCGCCCAGGCACTGCCCACCGTCACCTGGACCGGCGGCATCCTGACGGGGCCGGTCACGGCCAACCCGCTCACGACGCCGGTGCATGCCGCCACCGGCACGTTCACCTACACGGCCACCCTCACCCAGGATGGCTGTACCGTGACCGATCAGGTCGTGGTGACGGTGGTGACGCCCGTCGTGCCGGTGGCGAACTTCAGCGCCTCGGCCACCAGCGTGACCAATAACGACATCGTCACGTTCACGGACCTCTCGACGAACCTGCCCGCGTCGTGGCTCTGGAGCTTCACGCCCAACACCGTAGCGTACGTGAACGGCACCTCGGCTACGAGCCGCAACCCGCAGGTGCGCTTCACGGCGGGCGGCTGCTACACCGTGGCCCTGACCGTGACGAACCCCGCCGGCAGCGACACCGAAACCAAGGCAAGCTACGTGTGCGTCCGGCTCGTGTACTGCACGAACAACAACAACCTGCAAAGCTCCGGGTGCAGCGGCTTCAGCAGCCCGATCAACAGCGTCAGCATCGCCGGCACGACCCTCAACAACCTCAACAACGGCTGCTCGGACACCAACGGCCTGTCCTACACGATTTTCCCCGCCAGCGGCGCTACCACCGCGTCGCTCACCGCCGGCCAGACGTATAGCCTGACGGTGCAATCGGCCACGACCGGGACCATCGCCGCGTGGCTCGACACGAACGCGAACGGGGTATTCGAAACCAGCGAGTTCATCCTGGTGGCTCCATTCGGCCCCGCGCCGTCGCCATCGACTTCGACCATCTCCTTCACCGTACCCACCACCGCGGTGGCCGGCCAAGTGGGGCTGCGGATTCGGAACAGTACGTCGGGTAGCCCGACCGGCACCATCACCGCGGCCGATGCGTGCGTCCTGCGCTTCAGTGGCGAGACGGAAGACTACACCGTGACGCTGATCGCTACCTGCGCGGTGGCGGCGCCGTCGCCCACCAGCAACAGCCCGCTGTGCGTCGGCGGTACGCTCCTGCTCTCAGCCGATGCGCAACCCACCGGCACCACCTACGCCTGGACGGGCCCGAACGGGTTTACCTCCACGGCCCCGGCGCCGACCATCGCGAACGTGACTACCGCGGCCGCCGGTACCTACTCGCTCATCATCACCCGCGGCGGCTGCCCATCGCCCGCCGCGACGGTCAACGTGGTGATAAACGCCCTGCCGGCCGCGCCCGCCAGCTTCACGGTGGCGCGCTGCGGCCCCGGCTCAGTAACCCTCGGCTACGCGAACGCCCCGACCGGCACGACGTACCGCTGGTACACCACGGCCACTGGCGGCACCCCCATCGCGGGCGCCAACATCAACTTCACGACCCCAAGCCTGAGCGCGACGACTGCGTACTTCGTGAGCGCCGTCTCGAATACCTGTGAAAG
>JBKJUQ010000069.1:0-5760 GCA_046590685.1 Hymenobacteraceae bacterium | reverse complement strand
CAGCAGCAAATCATTACGACCACGACCTTGACGCTGACGGGGCTGACTTCTTCCACCGGGTATCAGGTGTACGTACGGGCTAACTGCTCGTCGACGAGCAGCAGCGCTAATGCCGGTCCCGTGGCCTTCGCCACTACCTGCCAGTCGGCCGCGATCAGCACGTTCCCCTATGTGCAGAACTTTGATACTCCTGCTGCCACGCAGCAGCTCGTCTGCGGCATCAGCGTAGTAGACGCTAACAACGACGGCTTCACGTGGGCGCAGTTCAACCGCGATACGCTGGCGGCGAACAACTTGGTAGGCACCCCGCGGTCGATGCCTAACTTCATGGGCTACCTCTACAACGCGGCCAGCGCGGCCAACGATTGGTTCTTCCTGCCGGCAATTCAGGTGCCGGCCGGTCAGCAGCTGCGCGCTTCGTGGTGGCAAGCAGCTACCTACGGTGCCGGTCAGGTATGGAATGAGCGACTGGAAGTGAAGTGGGGTACGGCCCCAACGGTCGCGGCAATGACCAACACGGTTTATCCCGCGACGGTGATCGACGATACGACCTACACCCAGGCTTCCTCGCAGCCCATCACCGGCACCGGTACGATCTACGTGGGTTTCCACTGCATCTCCGACGCTGATGAGCTGCTGCTACGCATCGACGACGTGGTGTTGGATCGCCTCCTGAGCGTGAATGATCCTGCCGTGGCTCGGGCGGTGAGCGTGTATCCGAACCCGTCGACCGGCCAGCTCAACGTGCAGGTCATCGAGTCGGGCGCTACGCGCGTAGCCCTGCGCGTACTCGACAATCTTGGCCGGGTAGTGTACACTGGTTCGATGCACGACAATGCCGTGAAGACCGTGGATCTGAGTACGCTCAGCAATGGTCTCTACACTGTGCAGGTCACGCTCAACGACCAAGTGGTGACCAAGCAGGTGAACGTGCTCAAGTAAGCGTATCGCTCCTTGAGGCGCCTAAAACGGCCGTCCTTCGCTACGTGCGGGGGCGGCCGTTTTTTTGTTGGTGCTTTCAGCCAGCTAGTTCAGCCAGCAGCCCGGTCAGGTCGAGGGGGCGAGTATACATCAGCAGGCTACCATCAGGCATTTGCGGCCACAAGGCGGGTGCGCGGTCCCAGTAAAGCTCGATACCGTTCCCGTCGGGGTCGTCTAGATACAGGGCTTCTGATACCCCGTGGTCGGCCACGCCGGTCAATGGATAGCCCGCGGCCAGCAGCCGCTGGTAGGCAACAGCAAGGTCGCGGCGCTCCGGGAACAGAATGGCGGTATGAAAGAGACCTGCGGCCCGCTGTGGCGCCGGACCTGCGCCTCGGCTGTACCACGTATTCAGGCCGATATGATGGTGGTAGCCACCCGCCGACAGGAAGACGGCTTCCGCTCCATACCTGGTCGTTACCTCGAAGCCGAGCAGGTCGCGGTAGAATGTCAGTGATCTCTCCAAGTCGCTCACTTTCAGGTGAACGTGACCAATGCGCGTGGCAGCTGGCAGCGAGTATGCAGATTCGGACATAAGGACGAAAAAATTCGCGAGGCGAAAAGTTGGGCGTTGGGCGTGGTAAAGAAGCAGTACGTGTACCCCGACGAGCCGTTTTGCGGTATAGGACGTCGGTAACGGCCTAATGCCGGCGCCAATCAGACAATCAGGCAATGGCGGTACCCGCTGAACAATCTGCTGACACTGGCGCTGGCCCCCTGCTGGAGCGTCGCTATTACGTCGATATCGCCCGGCCCCGCCTCGATGCGCTCGCCCTGTTGCGCTACGTTACCTGCCACTTAACGGAACTGGCGCCCGAGCTGCTCGCTGAGTTTGAGAAAGTGAAAGGTGCGCCGGATGAGCTGCAAGTAGGTCACGAATTTCACATTAAAATTCTCGGCCCCTGGAACGGTACCGTACGCGTAACGGATGTTGGAAAACTCCACTTTGAGTTTTGTACCCTTGATGGGCATCCCGAGGCCGGCCGTATCCGTTTTTCCGTCGAAGAGCGGGCCGTGCCCGCGGGCACGCTGCGGTTCGAGATTCATTCCTGGGCGCGTTCGCGCGATGGGCTGGTGGCCTTTGCCTACGCCACCATCGGCGTGGGCAAGCAGGTGCAGGAGCGGACGTGGGTGACGTTTTGCGAGCGCGTGGCCGAAGCCAGTGGTGGCGAGCCGCTCGGACCGGTACACGTCGTGACCGACGATCGCGACGCTCCGGAAGAGCCCGCTGAACATCACACCCGGTGAAATCGCCTTCTACCTCCGCCCCTCCGCCCCTGTGGGAGCAGTACCGCGCCCGCCTCGAAGCCTTTCGCGAGGCGAAGGTGAATTATGACCCGACGAATGCGCACGAATACACGGCCGAATCGGGCTGGCGCATTGACGATTACGAAGCCGATCTCCCATCTGAAGCGCCCGGCCCGCCGATGCCCGGTGGTACCTGGGAGCGGGCCTGCACGGTCGTGCGCGACTATAAGTTTCCGCCCCCTGATCTTGTTACGGGCATCTTTACGCCCGATGGCCCGCTTGAAGGTCGGCGAATGCTGATCCGGGCGGGGTTTCTGGGCTTCACGTTCTGGTTCGGCGTCGAGATTGGCGGCGTAGTGGACGAAGAACGGGCTCTGCCCGACGGAGCCGGCCAGGAGCGCGTTTGGGGCTACCACTACCGGACGTTAGAAGGCCATTTCGAAAAAGGCGAAATCACGTTCACGGTCCACAAGTACTTAGCAACCGGACGAATTGTCTTCCGCGTCCACGCCTACTCGCAGCCTGATCATATTCGCAACCCGTTCTACCGACTCGGGTTCAAGCTATTCGGCCGGACCTTGCAACGGCGGTTTGCCCAGCAATCGCTCGCGCGGATGCAGCAGCTGGTAGCCGGCAGCTAGCGCCCACGGACGGGGCGCGATCGCCCGGCGGCCGCTTCGGACGGTGCTGGCTCCGCGGGAAGGGGTGGCCGCACCGCCGCCCACCACACCACGGCCAGTAGCAGGGGCTGCACCGGCAAGCGCGCCCACAGGGCCCACGCCGGAAACCTGGTTCCCGGCCAACCGTGGCGCGCCACCTGCAGGTTGGCCGGGAAAACGGCGACCAGCAGCGCCAGTAAGCCCCAGCCGGCCGGCCGGCGTAGCGCAGGCACCAATAAGCCGAGCCCGCCGGCAATTTCGGCGGCCCCTGCCACCAGATTTGCCTGCTTATGGGCTGGCACCCACGGTGGCATCATCGTCAGGTAGGGCCGCGGGTGCAGGAAATGATTGAGCCCCGCGCCGATAAAGCCGAGGGCGAGCGCGCCGAGTGCGAAAGTGCGAAGTTTCATCGGTTGACAGTAGAGGGGGAATCGCTCGCGTACGAAATCCCGGTGATAGTGGTCAGTTCCGGCCCGCGCGCGCCCGGAAGCATTACCTGATTGCCCACCCGCCGGCCTGTTACGGCGCGCGCTAGGGGCGCCACGAACGCAATGCGCCCACTCGCCGCATCGGCCTCGTCGACGCCCACGATGGTAAACCGGGTTGGCTGATCGGTAGACTCCAACGTGACGGTTGCCCCAAATCGTGTTTCGTCGGCAGTAGCCCGTGGCGCTACTACTTTGGCACTGCTGAGGCGCGCCGTCAGCGCCGAGATGCGGCCGTTGAGCACTAGTAGCTCATGCATGCGCGCCTGCGCATCGGCCGCGCCCACCCCATCGAGGTTAGCGCGCTCGTTTTCCAGTCCGTTCAGCTCAGCACGCAGCAGGGTGAGGCCGCGCGGCGTGACGTAGTTGGGCGTATCGGCCGGTAACGGCGCGCGCGGTGGCACTACCGGCGCGGGCAGCGAATCATCTTCCTTGACAAATCCTCGGCTCATAACAAAACGCCAAAACGCGCGGGACGCGGTGGAGTTGCCAGGGCCTGGACTATGCCTCCTGCGGAATAAGTCCAGCGGCATCCAAGGCAAGGAATACCAGCAGAAACAGCAACATGAAAATCACTAATCCACCGAGGCTAAAGCCAAGTACTCGCCAGTTCGACTCAACGGTGTAGGCATCAGAGGCTACAATGGAGGTCTTGTTGAGATGATATACGCCTGCGACTTGCTGGGCCAGAAGCGAGTACATCAGCGGGATGAACATTCTAGGTGATGAATCCGGCATATAAGGGATCGCAACCATCATTAGGAAAGTCAGGCTGCCGCCAATCACCATCACCTTTGGAACGGCCGCGGGCGCGACCTGTCGCAGACTTTGGTGAAGGAAATACAGCGCCGATAGGGGGGCGCCTAAAAATGAGCCCCACATAATCTGGCGGTCTGAATACAGAGGAATTTTCGCGTTTCCAGACATAGAGCCGCTCGTTAAGGAGTGAAATATCAGTAATTATCGAATGTAGGCCAAAGCGAATGTATACCAAAACCGCCCCGGCCACTATCGCTAGCAACCGGGGCGGTTTGGTATTGAAGCGTGTCCGCTGTTACAGCGTGCGCTTTACTTCCTCTTCTTTGAAGGCTTCGATCGTGTCGCCTTCCTGAATAGCGTTGAAGCCTTTAAACGACACGCCGCAGTCGTAACCCTGGCGCACCTCGCTCACATCGTCTTTGAAGCGCTTGAGCGCGAGTACGTCGCCGGTATGCAGCACGATACCATCGCGCACGAGGCGGATCTTCGAGTTGCGCGTAATGGTGCCGTCGGTAACCATACAGCCGGCAATCGTGCCCACTTTGGTGATATCGAACACCATCCGCACTTCGAGCGTGGCCGTCACGACTTCCTGTACCGTCGGGGCGAGGAGGCCTTCCATCGCGTCCTTCACCTCGTTGATCGCGTTGTAGATAATCGAGTAGAGGCGGATGTCGATCTGTTCGGAGTCGGCCAGCTTGCGCGCCTGCTGCGAGGGCCGCACCTGGAAGCCGATAATGATAGCATCGGACGCCGAGGCGAGCTGCACGTCGTTCTCCGAGATCTGCCCCACGCCTTTGAGCAGGATGCGGATCTGAACCTCCGGCGTCGAGAGCTTGAGGAGCGAGTCGGCCAAAGCTTCCACCGAGCCGTCCACGTCGCCCTTGACGATAACGTTGAGCTCTTTGAACGTACCGATGGCGAGGCGCCGACCGATCTCGTCGAGCGTGATGTGTTTTTTGGTCCGGATGCTCTGCTCCCGAGCCAGCTGCTGGCGCTGGGTGGCCAGCTCGCGGGCTTCGCGCTCGGTTTCCATCACCTGGATTTTGTCGCCGGCCTGCGGGGCCCCGGTCAGACCGAGTACCTGCACCGGCGTGGCCGGACCAGCCTGCTTCATCTTCTTGCCGCGGTGGTCGGTCATGGCCTTCACGCGGCCGTAGTGCGGCCCCGCCAGTACCACGTCGCCCACTTTCAGCGTACCAGTTTGCACCAGCACGGTGGTCACGTAGCCGCGGCCCTTGTCGAGCATGGCTTCAATAACGGTACCCACGGCGTTGCGGTCGGGGTTGGCTTTCAGCTCGAGCAGCTCGGCTTCGAGCAGCACCTTCTCCAGCAGGTCTTCCACGCCCAGACCGGACTTGGCCGAAACCTCCTGCGACTGGTACTTGCCGCCCCACTCTTCCACCAGGATATTCATCGCCGACAGCTCCTCGCGGATTTTGTCGGAGTTGGCGCCCGGCTTATCAATCTTGTTCATCGCAATAACGATGGGGACACCCGCCGCTTGCGCGTGGTTGATGGCTTCCCGCGTCTGTGGCATCACGGAGTCGTCGGCCGCAATTACGATGATAGCAATATCGGTGACCTTGGCACCGCGGGCTCGCATGGCCGTAAAGGCCTCGTGACCC
>JBKJUQ010000566.1:0-5122 GCA_046590685.1 Hymenobacteraceae bacterium | reverse complement strand
AGCGGTCGGCGCGGGTGTAGGCGGCGGTGCCGAGCGCTACTTGCTCGTGGCCTTGGCTGAAGAGCCACTCAGTGGCGAGCTTTAACAGGCGCTTGCCAGCTCCGCGGCCCTCGTGCGCCGGGTCCACGAACAAGGCCCAGATGGAGGCGTCGGCTAAGGCGGCGGACGAGAAGCCCACGATGCGGCCCTCATCTTCGCAGACCCACGTCCGGCCGAGGCGGTCGAGGTAGTCGTCGTACATCTGCCGCGTGATGCGGGTCGGGTCGGATAACTGATTCTCCCGCACGGCCAGCCGGATGGCGGACATCGCGGGTATATCGGCGGCGGTGGCGGGGCGAAAGATCATTCGGAAGCTCGTCGGCCGTAGCCGGTACTATCCCAGCGACGGAGTAAAGATGGCGGGCGGCGCGGCGAATCAACGCCGTCGATGAGACAGCGCCGGCCACGCAGGACGACGGCTCCTACCCGCGGCACCGGAAGACGCACAGCCAGCCTGGCCTCAGAGCTTGGTCTGAAAGTGAAACGCCGTGATGCTGAAATCTTCGCGAAAATAGAAGCGATGCGCGCCCTCGCGCTTCACGTTCGAGATCAGGTGCACCTCGGTGCAGTCGTGGGCGCGGGCTTCTTCCTTGAGCCAGGTCAGCAGCTGCCGGCCATAGCCGCGCGACCGCACGCGCTCGTCGGTCACGAAATCGTTGAGCAGCAGCAGCCGGTCGCAGTACAGCATGCGGTCGAATTGGTAGCCGGCGACGGCCCGCACCTCGCCCGCCTCATCGAGCAGCCCGGCGAGCTGGTAGCCGCGCGCGGTCATCAGCTCGCGAATGCGCGCTACGTAGGTGTCGGCCGTGAGGTGCGGCCGTAGCTGGTGCATCACGGGAAAAGTGGCTTGAATCTGTTCGTCGGTTTCAGCGCGGATGATCATCGAATGACAGAAATGGGTCTTAAAAGGAGCGCGGGAATGCGCAGGCAAGTTACCCGCTGGCGGTGACCTTTGCACCCGTCCCTCACTCACCTCCTGCCGACAATCGACCTCCAAATCACCCGTGCTTTAGCCACTTTCCAACAAAATAAATTAAGTGATGATATCCACTTAAGTCAACGACTCTGCTCCTACAATCGCTTTGCTTTCCGAGTCAACCTCTACCTGCACAAAGCCACAAACCACATGTTGCGCACCGTCCTACTTCTTTTCCTGCTATTGGCATTACGTGCGCCCGGTTTTGGCTGTACATGTGCTACCAACGAATTTATTGAATCCAATTGGAAGCACGCCGATCAAGTATTTCTAGGCGTCGTGATCCGCGCTGATACTTCGGGGAACGTACGTACACGCTCTGGAACTGCGGCTAATCTGTATACGATCAGAATTATTGAATCCTACAAAGACACGGTCTTTCGCTTATTCGATTATGATCTGCGGACTTTTCTTGTAAAGCAAGGCGGGGGTTCATGTGACTATGCTGACTTTAAGCTTGGTGGTCAGTACATCGTTTTCGGCTACGAGTTTCTGGATAGCCAGTTTCTACTCACAAGCCAGTGCGGTCGAACCGGAGAACTACATACTTTCACGTCTGCTGAAATTCAAGAACTGCGCGCGCTGAATACCAAATCAAGGCAACAAAATCACCCCAAAAAGTCAAGGATACGGGCACTAAAAACAGCCAAAACATTCGACTCACCGCATTTGCAATTAATCCAGGCACTGAACGATGACCTACGAACCAAGCTGCGATTTTATAAGTGGCTCTCGGGTGGTTTGGGTGGATTAGCAGGGCTGCTGATAGGATTGGTATTCTGGCGTAAATTCAAATAGGTATTGCTGGCGCGTCCTTTTTCATCTCTATTCCTTCTAGCCAGTTGCTGGTTAGGTTCGTGCAGACAGCGTTCTGCCAACTCAATTTTTCTTCATGACTGACCTCCAAATTGCCCGCGCCACCCCGATGCGCCCCATTGCCGAAATCGCCGCGAAACTTGGCATTGCGGCCGCTGACCTGGAGCCCTACGGCCGCTACAAAGCCAAGCTGCCGCTAACGCTGATTGACGACGCGAAAGCCGCACGCGGCAAGCTCATCCTCGTTTCCGCCATCAACCCCACGCCCGCCGGCGAGGGCAAGACGACGATGAGCGTCGGGCTGACCGAAGGAATGAACCGCATCGGCCGGCAAACCACCGCCGTGCTGCGCGAGCCCAGTCTGGGGCCGGTGTTCGGGATGAAGGGCGGCGCCACGGGCGGCGGTCACGCGCAGGTGGTGCCGATGGAAGACATCAACCTGCACTTCACCGGCGACTTCAACGCCGTCGAGAAAGCCCATAATCTGCTGGCCGCGCTCATCGACAACTCGCTCCAGAACAAGACCAATACCGTGGGGCTCGACGCCCGCACGGTGCGCTGGAAGCGGTGCATGGATATGAACGACCGCGCGCTGCGGCGCATCATCGTCGGACTGGGCGGCGCCACCGGCGGCATCCCGCGCGAGACGGGCTTCGACATCACGGCCGCCTCCGAAGTGATGGCCATCCTGTGCCTGGCGTCTTCGGCAGCCGACCTCAAAGCGCGGCTCGGCAACATCTTCGTCGGCTTCCGCCACGACCGCTCGCCGGTGTACGCCCGCGACCTGAAAGCGGCCGGCGCCATGGCCGTGCTGCTCAAGGATGCCCTGAAGCCGAACCTCGTGCAGACCCTCGAGGGCAACCCCGCCATTATTCACGCTGGGCCGTTCGGCAACATCGCGCAGGGCACCAACTCGCTGCTCGCCACCCGTCTGGGCCTCACGCTGAGCGACTACGTGGTGACGGAGGCGGGTTTTGGGTTCGACCTCGGCGGCGAGAAATTCCTCGACCTCAAGTGCGGCTACGGCAAGCTTTCGCCCCAAGCCGTCGTGATCGTCGCGACGGTGCGCGCCCTCAAGCACCACGGCGGCGTGGCCGCCAAAGAGCTGCGCACCCCCGACCCGGCGGCGGTTCGGCGCGGCCTGCCGAACCTGGAGCGCCACCTCGAAAGCGTCGGCCACTACGAGCGCCGGCCGATCGTGGCGATCAACAAGTTCTTCACCGATACCGATGAGGAATTGGCCGTCATCCTCGACCGCTGCCGCGAGCTGGGCTATGCGGCGGCCGTCGCCGACGTGTGGGCGCACGGGGGCGCGGGCGCCGAGGCGCTGGCGCACCTGGTAGCGGCCGAAGCTGACCTGCCCAAAGCTCCGCACCCGCCGCTCTACGACTGGGCTGCGCCGGTGGAAGCGAAGATCACAACCATCGCCCAAAAAATCTATGGCGCCGCCGACGTCGAGTTCCAGCCCAAAGCGCAGGCTGATCTGCGCACCATCGCGCGGCTGGGCCTGAGCGGTCTGCCGATCTGCATGGCCAAAACACAGAAATCGCTATCCGACGACCCCGACCGCATCGGCCGGCCCGAAGGCTTCACCGTCACGGTGCGCGAGATCGAGATTGCCGCCGGCGCGGGCTTCCTCATCCCGATCTGCGGCGAGATGCTGCGGATGCCGGGCCTGCCCGAAATCCCCGCCGCCGAAAGTATCGACCTCGACGAAAACGGGTTGGTAGTGGGGCTGTTCTAAAAAACGTAGCGCGGGGCGCTGGCCTTGATTCCGCGCGGACGAGCGAAGCGAGTTCCGCGTTAAGCTCGGCGCGCTTTGCTTATCGCGAAAGCGCTGCCGCGCTCGCGGGCCAGCGCCCCGCAATACAATGCTACATTTTGGTGCTACCGCGCATATTTCATCCAGCTAAATGGCTCACCCTACTCCTGATTACGACGCCGTAGTGGTCGGCTCCGGCCCCAACGGGTTAGCCGCCGCCATTGTGCTGCGACAAGCAGGGCTATCGGTGCTAGTGCTCGAAGGCAAGGCCACCATCGGCGGCGGACTGCGGACGGCGGAGCTGACCCTACCCGGCTTCCACCACGACATCTGCTCGGCGGTGCACCCGCTGGCCGTCGGCTCGCCTTACTTCCAGACGCTACCGCTGGCCCGCTACGGCCTGGAGTATCTGACGCCCCCCATCGCCGCCGCGCATCCCTTCGACGACGGCACGGCCGCCGCCGCCGCCGGGTCAGTAGCCGACACCGCCCGCACGCTCGGCCCCGACGCGGCGGCCTACCACGCGCTGCTCGATCAACTCGTCGCCGACTGGCCGGAGCTGGCGCCGGATGTGCTCGGACCGCTGCGGTGGCCGCGCCACCCGCTCGCGCTGGCCCGCTTTGGCCTGACGGCGCTCCGGCCAGCGTCGGTGGTGGCCGGCCGGTTTCAGGGAATGGCGGCGCGCGGGCTTTTTGCCGGGATGGCGGCCCATTCCATCCAGCCCCTCACCAATCTGGCGACCGCCGCCTTCGGGCTGGTGCTGCTCGCGGCGGCGCACCGGCCGGGCTGGCCGATTCCGCGCGGCGGGTCGCAGGCGATTGCCGACGCGCTGGCGGCGCACTTGCTGGCGTTGGGCGGCCGGATCGAGACCCATACGCTCATTACGTCAATGGCCCAATTGCCGGCCGCGCGGGCGGTGCTCTTCGATATCACGCCCGCGCAGCTCCTGCGGATTGCCGGCCACGACTTCTCGGGCGCCTACCAGTGGCAGCTTCGCCGGTACCGCTACGGAATGGGCGTTTTCAAGATCGACTGGGCCCTCGACGGGCCGATTCCGTGGACGGCCCCGGAGTGCCGCCAGGCGGGCACGCTGCATTTGGGCGGTACGCTGGAGGAGATTACCGCTACCGAAGCGGCCAGCGCCCGCGGCGGCCACCCCGACCGGCCGTTCGTGCTGCTCGCTCAGCCCAGCTTGCTCGACGCCACCCGCGCGCCCGCCGGGCGCCACACTGCCTGGGCCTACTGCCACGTGCCCAACGGCTCCCGCCTGGACCGTACGGCGGCGATTGAAGCGCAGGTCGAGCGGTTCGCGCCGGGCTTCCGCGACCGCGTCCTCGCCCGCCACGTCCTCGGCCCGGCGGCGCTCGAGGCTCGCAACCCGAACCTCACCGGCGGTGACGTGGGCGGGGGCAGCTACCGGCTCGCGCAGGTCGTGTTCCGGCCACTGCCGTCGCCGTCGCCCTATCGCACGCCGCTGAAGGGCCTGTTCCTCGGCAGTGCCGCGGCCTTCCCTGGCGGCGCGGTGCACG
>JBKJUQ010000335.1:0-3686 GCA_046590685.1 Hymenobacteraceae bacterium | reverse complement strand
CAAAAAACCCGAATTCCGGGCCCTGGCCCTGCCCGATGGCTCGGCTGGTCGCCTCACCGGCCGCATGGCCGACGTGGGCAGCATCCGGGCCGATGCCCTGAATGACAACCTGCGCCGCTACCTGCGCACCAGCATCGACACCACCGTGCTGCGCACCCGCCTCACTGGCTCCAGCAACCTCATCGACAAAAACAACGAAAACCTTACGCTCAACATGATAACCGGCATGAGCATCGACATTGTGATGGTCACGATTATCGTACTAGCGCTGTTTAAATCCTTCCGCATGACAATAGTGGTGCTCATTCCCAACCTCGTGCCCATCCTCATCGTGGCCGGGGTGATGGGTCTGGCCGGCGTGAACATGAAGGTGAGCACGAGCATCATTTTCACCATCGCCTTCGGCATCGCCGTCGACGACACGATTCACTTCATCGCCAAGCTCCGCCTCGCCCTGCGCCAGCACGTCTCGGTGCGGCAGGCGGTGCTGTACACGTACCGGCTCGCCGGCCAGGCGGTGATCGTCACGTCGCTGATTCTGATTGGCGGGTTCGGCACGCTGCTGTTCTCGTCGTTCGACGGCACGTACTATACCGGGCTGCTCATCGGCCTGACGCTGCTCATCGGCGTAGTGGCCGAGCTGACGCTGCTGCCGATTCTGATTCTGACGTTCCTGCGGAAGAAGCCCGTAGGGTGGAGTGGCTGGCAAGGCTGGCGGCGAAGGGCTCGCTGGCTGCTGGCCGTCGGGGTCTTGGCGGTCGCCCCCCACGTACCCGTTCGCGCGCAACCGGCTGAGAGCATCCGGCCGGGGCAGGTTACGGACCCGGTGCGGTGCGAGCGGCTCCCCGACCAGGCCTACGCGCTGTACCTCCCGGCCACGTACGCGGCGGCCCGCCCGTGGCCGGTTGTCTACCTGTTTGACCCGGACGCGCGCGGAGCGCTGGCGGTCGAGGCATTTCAAGCCGTGGCCGACACGTACGGCTACGTGCTGGCCGCGTCGAATAACTCGCGCAACGGGCCCCTGGACGTCACCTTCGCCGCGTACGCCGCGATGCGGGCGGATGTACAAGCCCGCTTCAACATCGACCGGCGCCAGTGCTACGTGGGCGGCTTTTCGGGCGGGGCCCGGGCGGCGGTTGCCGTCGCGGCCCGGGCCCGAGACGTAGTCGGCGTGATCGGCTGCGGGGCCGGCTTCCCCGTGGGCCCGGAGCTCATCCCCGCCGCAGGCGACTCGCTGACGTACCTCGGCTTCGTCGGCCTGCGGGACCCGAATTACCGCGAGCTGCGGGAGGATGAAGCGCGGTGGGATGCGCTGCGCATCCCCCATTTGCTGCGCGTGTACGATGGGCACCACGACTGGCCGCCGGCAACGGTCCTCGTCGAGGGCTTTGGCTGGCTACACGCCCAAGCGATGCGGCACGGGCGGCAGCCGATGAACGACGCGATGCTCGACTCGCTCTACCAGCAGGGGCGGCGGCGCGCCGGGCAGCTGGAGCAGGCGGGTGACGGCTTCGCGGCCTGGAATACGAATCAGCAGCTACTCACGATCCTCGAAGGGCTGCGCGAGGTGGCTCCCATCCGCGCCGACCTGCTTCGCCTCGAACAGGATCCGACGGTTCAGCAGGCCCGCAAGCGCGACCAGGCGCTCCGCGACCAGGAAGTGGCGTTGCAGCAACAGCTTGATGCGTGCTACCATCGGGTATTGATCGCGCCGATCCCCGCCGGGGGCGGCGGCCCGGATATCAGCTGCTGGCGCCGGCTGGTCAAGCAGGTGGAGGCGCTGCACGGCGCGGCGGAACCCGCTACCCAGCTGGCCGCGCAGCGTTTGCGGGATGAGCTATGGATGCTGACCGCGGGCCAGGGCAGCCGCGACCTGGAAGCCCACGGCTATCTGGCCGCAGAAGTCAACTTCCGGCTGGCCGCCGCGGCCCGGCCCGATTCGCCGCTGGCGGCGTACAGCCTGGCGGTCGCCTGCGCGGCGCAGCAGCAGAAAGGGGCCGCTCTAACCGCGCTGGAACGGGCGGTCGCCAACGGCTTTACGGATGCCGAGGCGCTGGCGCACGAAGCCGCCTTCGAGAGTCTGCGCGAAACCAAGTCGTTTCAGCGCCTGCTGACGCAGCTCCGCGCCGCGCCCACCGCACCCGCGACGAAGTAACCTGGTGGCGCGCCCCCGCGCGGTGCCGACCTTTGCCCCGTGAATCCTGATACTATCGTTGCGCCGGCTACGGCGGCCGGCGCGGCCGGCCTCCACGTCATTCGTCTCTCGGGCCCGCAAGCCATTCCGCTCGCTGATGCGCTGTTTCAAGGCAAGAAATCGCTGGCCGAGGCCCGGCCGCGCACCCTGCACTACGGGCCGCTGACCGACGGCGCCGGCCGCGTACTCGATGAGGTGGTGGTGGCGCTTTTCCGCGCCCCGCACTCCTACACCCGCGAGGACGTGGTGGAGATCAGCACCCACGGCTCGGATTACATCGTCGGGGAAGTCCTCGCCGCGCTCGTGGCGCAAGGGGCCCGGCTGGCCGGTCCCGGCGAGTTCACCCAGCGGGCATTCCTGAACGGGGCCCTTGATCTGGCGCAGGCCGAGGCCGTGGCCGACGTCATCGCCGCCGACTCCGCCCTGGCGCACCGCGTGGCCGTGGAGCAGCTGCGGGGGGGCGTCTCGAATCAGCTGCGCGAGCTGCGGCAGGAGCTGATTGATTTCGCCGCGCTGCTGGAGCTGGAGCTGGACTTCGGGGAGGAAGACGTCGAGTTCGCCAACCGTCCGGCGCTCACCGCGCTGCTGGTGCGCGTCCTCGGAACCGTGGAGGAGCTGCGCGCCACCTTCGGCCTCGGCAACGCTATCAAGAATGGGGTGGTGACCGTCATCGCCGGCCGGCCAAACGCGGGCAAATCCACGCTGCTCAATGCGCTCGTCGGCGAGGAGCGCGCCATCGTGAGCGCCATCGCCGGCACCACCCGCGACCTGATCGAGGATGAGGTGACGCTCGGCGGCCTGCGCTTTCGCTTCGTGGACACTGCCGGCCTGCGCGAAACCACCGACGAGATCGAGGCGATGGGCGTGGCGCGGACCCGCGCCCGGGCGGGCCAGGCGGCATTGCTCGTGTACGTGTTTGATTTAGCCACTACGACCGCGCTCGACGTCGCGCTCGACGTGGCCGAGCTGCTGGCGGGGCGCGACGTCCCGGTGTTGCTGATCGGCAATAAGGACGACGTCGCGGGGCACGGGTCGGCGCCGGAAGGGGCGCTCCGTATTTCCGCTCACCGCCCCGCCGACATCCAGCGCCTCAAAGCTGCGCTGCTCGACACCGCCCGCGCCGCCGGCCTCGATGCATCGGGCACGGCCGCCGTCATCACCAACGCGCGTCACCACGCCGCCCTGACCCGCGCGGCGGAGGCGATCCGCTCCGTGCTCACCGGAATGGCCGAGGGCCTGGGCACGGAGCTACTCGCCTACGACCTGCGCGCCGCCCTCGCCGCCCTCGGGGAAATCACGGGCGACGTGACGCCCGATGATCTGCTGGGGTCAATCTTCGGGCGGTTCTGCATCGGCAAATGAACCTGGTGACAACTGCTGCTTGGCCGCGAACGGCTTACATTTAGGCCAATGGAAGGCCTTACCAAGATAGACGACCTCGGCCACCCGCGCGTGGTCATTGTGGGTGGCGGCTTTGCGGGGCTGGAATTAG
>JBKJUQ010000178.1:0-28043 GCA_046590685.1 Hymenobacteraceae bacterium | reverse complement strand
AAGCGCGCCGTCACCGGCGAGGGACCGCCCGTGTAATCCTCGTACGGAATGCCGATCGCCGCCAGCACCACGCCGCCTACCGCCTGCAACTCGATCTTGTCGACCGCGTCCTCCAGTCGGCGACCGTTCGGAAAACCGTCCATATTCGGAATCCGCTGCAACCGCGTGCTCGTGTTGAAACGCGCGTCCGTCAGGCCCAGCGCCGCGGCGCTCAGCAAACCCAGATTCGAAAAGTCCGGCGAATTGCGCGGCGTCGCCGGCACGGCCATATTCAGGCGCAGCAAATCGCCACCCAGAATAGTGCTGCCCTGGAAGGCCAGAAAGTTGTTGATGAACGGCTTGCCCACCGCCAGCGGATTGCCGCCTTTGCCCGTGGCCAGCTGATAGGGCGGCAGATTCGGCACGCCCGTGTGGAAGATGGGCAGAATGTCGACCGAGCGGGGCTTGTTGTTGCGCAGCAGGTAGTTGCCGAAAGCGGCGTCCGCCAGGGCCGTGCCGTTGAGCAGCGCGTTGCCCTTGAGGGGAAACAGGCCGTCGTGGGTGTTGCCGAAGTCGAGGCCCGGAGGCACCACTGCCGGCAGGGCGCGGCGCTGGATGCGCAGCGGCGCCAAAGCGGGCACGGCCGAAGCGAAAAACGCCGTGTCCATATACAGCGCCAGCTCGGGGTTGGTCAGGTAGTTCTCCGTGACCGTTTCCTCCGTGTAGGGCGTGCGCGCGTTCCAGCGGTCTTTTGCCCCGATCGGGTTGATCACTTCGTTCGTCAACGGCATCCCTAAACGAGAAACCTGAACGTAGGCGCCGTTATCGACGGGGTCGCCGCCCATATCGTCGAGGGTACGAACGGCGGGGCGCGAAGCGGAAGCCCACACGCCGATAACGAAGTCGGCATCGAGGATCGACGTAGCGGTGCTCACCGCGCGGCCCGTCTTCTGCAACGTCGCGATCGGCACGCTCAGGCAGATCGAGTGCACGTTACGATGCGAGACGCCGTCGCGCGGGGTAGCGCGGGGACGTAGACCGGCCAGATCGAATACGGCGCCCAGATCCACGAAGAACGGATCGTCGGCCGGGCCGCAGTAGATCTTCTCGCCGCCGCCGCCTACGGCATCTATAATCGCCGCGGTGCGCAGCGACTCGTAGTCCGCAGCGCCCAAACCCGCCCCGCCTTCAATCGAGCGGGGCCCGATGTTGTTCGGCGGCACGATACCGGAACCGCCCATCACGATCGTCGTGAAGGGAGCGTTGCCGATCTTCTTCTCGCACTTGTACGTGGTCTTCAGATTCTCCTTCGCCAAGCGAATGTTGAAGAAAGTCGTCGGATCCTGATTCGTCTTGCTGAACGTGAAGCGGTACGTGATATCGTCGCCCGGCGTGGCCGGGTTGTTTTTCACGTGCACCTCGTAGCGGATGTTCTCACCGAACGAGTAATAGTTCGGGCCGCCCTGCGGCTGCTCGAAGGGGATATAGTTGGCGATCAGGATGACGCGGTTGGAGTCAGTCGGCGAGCGGAACGCGTACACGTCCGTGTTGTCGGCCAGCGGGTCTTCCGAGATCAGCGGGGCTTCGCGGTGCGAGCTCGCTTCCAAAAATCCGTAGTGGGTAGAGGACCAGACGGAAACTCCGACGGCCCCCAGCGCCGCCGCCGCCAGTACAGCGATTCGGCGAGTAGGGATTCTCATAAAAATGGAGAAGTAAAAAAGTGAAGCCAACCGAGCCTGTACGGTAGAGCCCATCGCTGCGCAAGCGAGCTGGCGCAACGGCTACCTCAAGCGAGTCAGTTTACGCGGCGATTTGAAAGGGAGTTGGTACGCTTTCGGGGAAATTAGCCGCCGTTCGACCCTGAAAATGTGACTTTGTTCACATTCATCCGATTTAAAAAAGTGTGCACAGTTTTTTCCGTGGCAGAAAACTGTGCACAACGTTGTGCACAGTTTGCCGGAAAATAAAAAAGTGTGCACAACTCGGCGCGTACAGAACAAGTCCGTCAGAACGAGGACTTGCTTCTGCCCGAGTGGATTAGACGCCTGCCTTTGTGGGATGAGAGTTAAGGCGGTGGCTCAGGTGTCCATCCCGTCGCTCTTCGGAAGCCACGCCAGGTATAGTGCGACCCCCAGAGTCCCTCCGGCGGTGGTGAGCAAAGCTGCCGGCGCCCCAAACTGCTGCCACAGCAGCCCCGTCAGCAGACTTGCCCCCAGCGCGCCGAAGCTTTGCAGGGTTCCGTACAGGCCGAACGCGGTCCCGGTCTGGGCGGGCGGCACCAGCTGCGCGAGCCACGCCTTCGCTACGCTCTCGGTAGCGGCCGCGTAGAGGCCATAGAGGGCGAACAGGACCAGCACCATCGGTAATCCGTGCGCCAGGGCCAAGCCGGCATAGGTGCCGGCGAATATCAGTAAACCGCCCACCACCGTCGGCCGGGCGCCCCAGCGGTCAGCCAATCCACCCAGCGGATAAGCCGCGGCGGCATATACCAGATTATAGAAGATGTAGGCTCCGATAACCGCCGGCTCGCGCAAGCCGGCCTCGCGGGCGGCCAAGAGCAGAAATACGTCTGACGAATTGAGCAGCGCGAAAACTGCCAGGCCGCGCACCACGCGCTGGTACGGCGCGGGCGCTGTTCGCCACCACACCCGTAAGGGCGGTAGCGGGGCGCGCGGGAGAGCGTTTAGCGGACGGGGAGGCTCCCGCAGCAACAGCGTAACGCCAATGGCCAGCGCCCCCGGAATGGCCGCCAACAGAAACAACGGCCGGTACGCCCCCGGGTGCGACGTGAGCCACCACAGCGCCGCGAGGGGCCCGAGCACGGCCCCGAGCGTGTCCATGGCCCGGTGCAGGCCGAATACCCGCCCGCGAGTAGCCGGGGTAGCCTCGGCGGCCAGTAGCGCATCGCGCGGCGCGGTGCGCAACCCTTTGCCAAAGCGTTCGGCCGTCCGCGCCAGGAACACGCCCAGCGGGTGCACGGTGAGGGCGAGGAGCGGCTTGGCGAGGGCACTGAGCGCGTAGCCCGCCCGCACGAACGGGACCCGGCGCCCCACCCGGTCCGACCAGCGGCCTACGGCGGCCTTGCTCAAACCCGCGGTGGCTTCGGCCACGCCTTCGAGCAACCCGATGAGCACCACCGAAAAACCGATGTGCCGCAGGTAGCCCGGCATCACCGGGTACAACAGCTCGCTGGCTAAGTCAGTCAGCAGACTGATGCCTGACAGCAGCCACACGGCGCGACTGACGAGCGGACGGGGAACGGGCGCGGGATCGGACATCACCCGCAAGTAACTCACGAACGGAGCCTCAGCCTATGACCCACTTATGAGTACTGATCAGCTTGTAGCTCAATTGGTTTTTTTAACCCCTATTCTTAAAGCCGCAATCCCCCCGCTCACTTCTCGTGAACGGGGGGATTGCAGCTAATGATCACGCCCGAAGACGCAGGTCTTCTACCCTACTCCTTCACCAGCTTGGCCGTCAGGCGCAGGGGCGCACCAGCGGCGGTGACGCCCCGTACCTGTACGTGATACGAGCCGGTAGGGAGCGCCCGCAGATCGAGGGCCTCCACGCCGGAGACCGTTGCCGGACGACGCAGCACTACGCGGCCCAGGGCATCGTACACCAGCGTTTCGTACGTACCGGCAGGAACTGCCTGCAAATCGATCGACGTGCTCGCCGTTGCCGGGTTAGGATAGACGACCAGCGTAGCATCCGCTTCCTGACCGGCAAAGTCCACGGTCTGAATGCTCGAGTACGCGACCTTGCCATCAAGATCTACCTGGCGCAGGCGGTAGTACACGAGACCGGCATAGGCCCGGCCCACGTTCGCGTCCACCACCGAGTATTTGTGCAGCTCAACGGAAGTGCCGGCGCCTTTCTGCTGGTTGATCTCCGTGAAGGTGCGGCCCGTAAACGAGCGCTCCACGCTGAAGTAGGCGCTGTTCTTCTCCGAAGCCGTAGCCCAGGTCAGGACGGCGTCCTGGCGGCGAGCGGTGGCGGTGAAGCTGATCAGCTCCACGGGTAAGGGGGCACCCGACGTGTTGACCTGGGCGGGCGACTGCGAACCGTCGTTGTTGGCCAGGACCGGATCGCCGGTGTTGGACGACGTGCTGCTCGACCGGCCGCTGGCGGTACCCGTGGCGGGCATCCGGAAGGCGAACGAGTTGATGACCGACTGGCCATTAGCCAGCGTGTTGATCGTATTGTACACCAGCTCGCCCGTGGTGGGTGAGTAGGTAGCGCCCGCTACGCTGAAAGGCGTACCGTCCGGATTCAGCAGAAAGAGCGGTAGCAACACCCGCACGACCACGTCTTGCGCCGCGCTCGGCCCATTGTTGATCGTGGTCACCGTGTAGGTTACGGTCTGGCCAACAGAGGCCGAAGTGGTACCGGTCAGCGTGGTCACTACATCGGCGTAAGGAGCCACCGTGGCGCTGAGCGTAGCCACATTGGATACGGCCCCGTTCACATCGCTCACTACGTACGGAATGGTCACCACGCCCCCGGCGAAAGTTGGGGCCGGCGCGAAGATTACTTCGCCCGTCGCGCCATCCACCGCGAACGTGCCCTGGCCCACGACGGTCATCGACGTCTGAATACCCGGGGTCGCCGGATCAAGGTCAACCGTCGTCAGCACGACACCTTCTGAGTCGGTATCGTTGGTGCCACCGGCTAGCCGGACTGATTGGCCAAGCGTGCTCGTGGCGACATCGTTCGTCGCCAACGGTCCAACGTGGACCGTGATCAGCGCCGACGCCGACGGGCTACCCGTGTTATCGTTGACCGTGTACGGGATGCTGCTGCTGCCCGTGAAGTTGGTGACTGGCGTAAACGTTACGCTGCCGAGGTTATCGACCGTGAAAGTGCCCTGACCCGCGACCGTAAAGCTCGTCTGAGTCCCAGCCGTAGCCGGGTCGAGGTCCACCGTGGCGGCGTTGATCGAGCCGTCAGCGTCGCTGTCGTTGCCCGTCACCGGGAACGTCACGGGCGTGTTCGGCGTGGTGAAGGCGACGTCAGCGACGGTCACCGGCGCCACGTTGGTCGTCGTTACCGTCAGCGTCGCCACGTTCGAGGTCGCGCCCGTGTTGTCCTGCACCGTGTAGCTCACCGACGAGTTGCCCACGAACGTGCCACTCGGCGTGAAGGTCACCAGACCGGCGTTGTCGACCGTGAAGGTACCCTGACCGGCCACCGTGAAGGTGGTCTGGATACCGGCCGTGGCCGGGTCGAGATCGACCGTCGCCACGTTCACGCCGTTGGCGTCCACGTCGTTGGTCGTCACGTTCACGCTCGTCGGCACGTTGTAGGCGCCCGAAGCGACGTCGTTGGCTGCCAGCGGACCGACGTTCACCGTGAAGGTCGCCGCGTTGGAGGTCGCGCCCAGATTGTCGTTGACCGTGTAGCTGATGCTGCTCGTGCCGGTGTAGTTAGCCGCCGGCGTGAAGGTCACCACACCCGCCGCGTTCACCGCGTACGTGCCCTGACCGGCCACCGTTAAGGTGGTCTGAATCCCGGCCGTGGCCGGATCGAGGTCCACCGAAGCGGCGTTGATCGTGCCGTTGCCGTTGGCGTCCGTGTCGTTGCTCACCACGTTGAAACTCACCGGCGTGTTGCTCGGCGTGTTGACCGCATCGGCCACCGCCACTGGGGCGGCGTTCGTCGTCGTGACCGTGTAAGTGGCCGTGTTCGACGTCGCCGCGTTGCCCGCCACGTTGTCCTGCACCGTGTAGCTCACGCTCGTCGTGCCGGCGAAGGTGCCGCTCGGCGTGAAGGTCACCACACCAGCGGCGTTCACCGTGAAGGTGCCCTGGCCGGCCACCGTGAAGGTGGTCTGGATGCCCGCCGTGGCCGGGTCGAGATCGACCGTCGCCACGTTGAGGCCGTTGGCGTCCACGTCGTTGGTCGTCACGTTCACGCTCGTGCTCGCCGCGTTGAAAGCAATCGAGCTTGCATCGTTGGCCGCCAGCGGCCCGACGTTGACCGCGATCGTCGCGGCGTTCGAGGTGGCACCTGCCGCGTCGTTGACCGTGTACGGCGTCGAGGCGATGCCCGTGAAGCTGCTGTTGAGGGGCGTGAAGGTCACCGAGCCGGCTGGCGCTCCCACCGTGGTGAACGTGCCCTGACCGGCCACCGTGAAGCTCGTCTGAATCCCGGCCGTGGCCGGGTCGAGATCGATGGACGCGGTGTTGATCGTGCCGTTGCCGTTGGCGTCGGTGTCGTTAGCGGTCACGGCAAACGTCACGGGCGTGTTGTTGCGCGTGTTCGTCTGGTCAGCCACCGCCACCGGCGCCGCGTTCGTCGTCGTTACCGTCAGTGTCGCCACGTTCGAGGTGGCCGCGTTGCCCGCTACGTTGTCCTGCACCGTGTAGCTCACGCTCGTGGTGCCGGCGAAGGTGCCGCTCGGCGTGAAGGTCACTACGCCCGTGTTATCCACGGTGAAGGTGCCCTGACCCGCTACCGTGAAGGTGGTCTGAATGCCGGCCGTGGCCGGGTCGAGGTCCACCGTCGCTACGTTGAGGCCGTTGGCGTCCACGTCGTTGGTCGTCACGTTCACGCTCGTCGGCACGTTGTAGACCGTGGAGACGGCATCGTTGGTGGCCAGCGGGCCGACGTTGATGCTCACCGTCGCGGCGTTGGAAGTGGCGCCCTGCGTATCCTGCACCGTGTACGTGATGCTGGAGATGCCCGTGAAACCGGCCACCGGGGTGAAGGTCAAGTTACCGAGGTTGTTCACCGAGTAGGTGCCCTGACCGGCCACCGTGAAGGTCGTCTGAATCCCGGCCGTAGCGGGGTCGAGGTCGACCGTGGCGGGGTTGATCGTGCCGTTGCCGTTGGGGTCCGTATCGTTGGCCGTCACCGAGAACGTGATGGCCGTGGCCTGCGGGGTGTTGCGGGTATCGTTGTTCGCGACGGGGAACTGGTTAATCACCGTCGTCACCGTCGCCGCCGGCTGCGATCCGTTGTTGTTGGCCGGAGTCGCGTCGGGGATCAAGCTGGTCGAAGCGGCCGTGGCCTGCACCGTACCCGAGATCGGCATCACGACCTGCACCGCGTTGTTTACCGTCGCGTTGGCCGCGAGCGAAGCGATTGTGGCGAAGGTCACCACGCCGGTCGCGGCGTTGTAGGTGGCGCCGACGGGCAGGATGACCGAGCCGGCCGCCAGATTCGGTACCAGCGTGATGGTCGGCACGACGTTCGTCGCCACATCGGCGCCGTTGTTGGTCGTCACGGCCGTATAAGTTACGGTCGCGCCGGAGTTGGCGGTCGTCGGCCCCGTGATGATCGTGGCCACGTCGGCGCTGCAGTTGGTCCGCACCGTCACCGTCACCGAGCCGCTGACGGAGCGCGAGCAGTTCGTCGGGCGGGTTACGTCGGTGGCTTGTACCGTAAACGTGGTCGTGGCCGCGAGCGCGCCGGTCGGCAGGTTGATCGTGCCGCCGGTGCCGGTCACGGGAGTGCCCACATTAGCAGCGCCGTTCTTGAGCTGATACTGGACGCCTATTTCCGAGCTGGCGACCGTCACGTTCGTCGTTTCGCCGGGGCAGACTGGATTTTGCGTCGTGCCCAGCGTCAGGGTCGTGTTGGGCAGCGGGTTCACCGTGATCACGGGCTGCGTGGTCAGGTTCTGCGTGCAGGTCACCGCGCCGATCTTGATGCTTTGCACCCGGATCGTGGTCGTAGCCGTCAGGGCGAACGACGTGATGGTGAACGGATTGGTACCACCGAGCTGCGAATAGCTCAGATTCGTGCCGTTCGCAGCGTTCTGGAGCGTGTACAGCAGCTCTTCGGAAGTGCCGATGGTGACGTTCGTCACGTCGCCCGAGCAGATCGGGTTCGGCGTGGCCGTCACGGCATTGTTGGCGGTCAGAGTCGGGCAGCCGACGATTACGGAGTTAGAGTAGACGCTCTCTGCCTGCCCCGTCTGGGTCGCGGTCGCGTTGAGTACGCCGCCAGCATAGAGGGCAGGGATGCCGCTACTGTTCGTCAGGCCGCTCAGCGTCCAAGTACCACCGGCCTGCACCGTGGTGGTGCCGATGAGGAAGTCGTCTTCGTAGACGTTGATGACCGTACCGACCGGCGAGGCCGAAGTGCCCGTCACGCTGGTGTTGCCTTCCACGTAGGTGCCCGTGATGACCGGGATATTGGTGGTGCGGGTCTGCACCGTCACCACGTTGGACAGCGGGCTGGTGGCCGCGCCCGATGGCGTCACGGTGGCGCTCACCTGCTGGCCGGCTGTCAGGGGCGTCAGGCCGCTCAGCGTCCAGGTGCCGTTGGCCTGCACCGTAGTGGTGCCCACCGATACGCCGCCAACAAATACGGTGATCGTGGAGCCGGGCGCTTCCACCGACGTGCCGCTCACGCTCGTGGCGCCCGTGTAGATCGGGCTGTTGACCACCGGCGCGACGGCCGCGCGCTGCTGCACCGTTCTCAATACCGGCGCCGAGAGACAGGCTGCGGCACTTAAGGCACGAACCGTCAGGTTTTCCCCTGGCGTGAGCGTAAGACCCGAGAACGTGAACGCACCGCCCGCCGTAGCGGTCACGGTCTGGATGCGCAAGCCGCCGCTATAGAGATAAACGGTTGAGTTAGCTACCGCCGTGCCCGTGATGCTCGTCATCGAATTGAGCACCGGGTTTTGAGTGACGATCGGCGTGGCCGTGATGATCGTGCTGCCGTTCCGCGATCCCAGGCAGAAGTCAGTGCCCGCCGATTCGCACTGGCCCGCGCCGGGTGCTTGCTGCGTCACAGTATAAGACCCTATTGCCAAACACGGCTGGGCCGTCGCGCAGGGATTCGCGTTGCTGCCACTGCAAAGGCCAGGATATTGCCCGGTGGCGGTGGCCGTGTAGGTTGTAGCAGCTGGCAACCCCGTTGCGAGGTCTACCTGCTGGCCGGACATATTATAGAAGCGTAGGATGGCGTTGGGAAGCACCGTCCCCTGTATGCCCCGCTCTGTGGCGCAGGCGACCGTCGGCGCGGCCGTGGCGCAGGGCGCGGGTGCCTGCGGCCCGCGCACCGGCACTTCGTTTGACAGCGCCGAGACGCTCTCGCCGCCGGCGATGTCCTGCACGGTGGCGGTAATGATGCGTCCCGTTATCAGGACATTCGATGCCAAGCCGCTGAGCGTCCAGATACCGCCGGCCTGCACGGTGGTGGTGCCGATGCTTACGCCGTTCTGGTAAACGGTGATGGTAGAACCGACTGGTTCGACCGAGGTACCGGTAACGAAAGCTTGCCCCGTCTGAATCGGGCCATTGACCACGGGTGGCACCGAGCGCTTGGGCACCACGCCGCCCGTCGTGCCGACGCCGGTGGGCGTAACGGGCGTCTGAATCGTGATCAGATCCACGAACGCGGCGTCGTAGTTGTAACCGTAGGCCGCATCGTCCACGCCGCCCAAGTCCGAGATATTCTGGGTCTTGGTCATCGTGTGCGGCGCGATCATCGTGTTGCCCACCATGCGGATCGGGGTGGCCAGAATGCCGCCGGCGGCCAGCAGCGAAGCCGGCACGTTGGCGTTCACCACCGAAGCGGGCATGTAGAAGTCGTAGAAGACGTCGAGGTCGCCACAGTTGGTGCTCAGCGCCACCGACTTCTGAGCGTAGTCATCGAAGGCGAGCTGCACGAGGCTGCCGTCCGGGCCGGGGCCGTTGGGCGGGTTGCCGTTGGCGGTGCTGCGACCGTCGATGTTGTAGAGGCGCACGCCATTGTTCTGGCCCGTGATCAGCGAGATCTCAATCTCGAAGCCGGGATTGCCGACCACGGCGTTCGGGTCGCGGTCGGTGCCGGTGAAGCCGAACTTGCCGTCGGTATCGATGGCCACGCTGTAGCCTTTCGTGTTGGGCGCCGAGCCGCCGAGGCGGAAGCGCCACATCAGGTTGCTGGCTGCGTCGGTACGGAAACCCACAGCTTTCTCGCCCGTCGGCAAATCGACGAAGTCGGTGAATTTACAGTTCGGGCCGGGGCCGAGGTCGCTGGTGGGCTCGATGACGAGCTGCGGCAGCGACGTGTAGAGCAGCTCGCTCTGCGTCACGTCGCTGGTAGTGAAGCCCGTCGGGGTGGCCGACGTGTAGTTGTCGGCGTTCGGGTCGAGCACCAGTCGGCCCGTGCCCGCCCGTTTGAAAATGGCGCCCGGGGTTTGCGCCGTAGCGGTTGCCACGCCCAACACCAGCAGCAAGAAGGCCATCAAGGCGGTGAAGACCCGCCGAAGCGCCCTGGGGCGAGGAGGAGTCCGAGAGTCTAAGTGCATCATAAAATTTGCCTTGGGGGAGGGTGAAATGCTGGGTTGCCAGCCAGCACAGATAGTCAACTAATCGGGCTCGGGAAGCGGGCGGGTATATACAACGGGCATTATTTCGGATGCTCTTCCAAGCACAAACAAAAAATACCTCGCTATATAATATGCAAAAGTACTAAATGCCAGTCCAAACATCAAAGCCCGACTCGGCCAATAGCGCTGGGATGAAAGCGAAAGGCCGGATAACAGGACCGAACGACAGACGCTTCTCACTACCCTCCGCCGACCGCACGGTCTGTGCCTAGCTCACCAGCCATCCTGGAAATAGAGGGTGTGGCGAGTGAGTCAGCTACTTAATGCCGGCCCCTGTGATTTTGCGGGTTTCTTATGCAGCATCGATCGTGCGCCTGCTGCGTACCGCGGCCGAAGACCCAGCTGGGGCCTTGCCAAGGCCGCGATGCGTACCAGGCAATTCCTAAAATAACAGGCGGCCTTTCCGCTTGTGCAGAAAGGCCGCCTGAAGTGAGCTGGAGTAACGTGGGACGTACTGGATTCGAACCAGTGACCTCTTGCGTGTGAAGCAAGCGCTCTAAACCAACTGAGCTAACATCCCGTTTGCCCCGATGAACCGTGTCTGACGGGGCCGAACGTGGGGCAAAAGTACGGGCGGGTGAGCGTTCGGCGCAATCTTTCGGGCGAAATTTGTTGCAGTGGCTGAATCCTCTACTTCTACCGCCGCCGGCGCGGCCTTTGATTGGCGCGTGCTGCGGCGGCTCCTGCAGTACGTACGGCCGTACCGCGGCATTTACATCTTCACGATTCTGCTCACGCTCGCCGCGGCTATTCTCGCGGCGGTGCGGCCGTTCCTGATTCAGCAGGCCATCGACGAGCGCATTCTGCGCGGCGACCCGGATGGCCTGAACAAAATGTTCGTCGGGTTAGGGGTGCTGCTGCTCGCGCACGCCATCGTGAGCTACCTCCAGACGTATTTCGGCGGGTGGCTGGGCCAGCAGGTCGTGCGCGACATTCGGGTCCGGCTCTACGGACATCTACTCTCGCTGCGGCTGCCCTTTTTCGACCGGACGCCCATCGGCGTACTCGTCACGCGGACCGTCTCTGACGTCGAAACGCTCTCCGACGTATTCTCCGAAGGACTCGCGGCGATGGTCGGCGACATCCTGCAGCTGGCCTTCATCCTGGGGTATATGCTGTGGCTCGACTGGAAGCTGACGCTCGTCTGCCTGAGCACGTTTCCGCTGATGCTGCTCAGCACCTACGTATTTAAGGAGCGCGTAAAAGCGTCATTCCAGGAAGTACGCACGGCCGTGGCGGCCCTTAACACCTTCGTGCAGGAGCACCTGACGGGAATGAACGTCGTGCAGATCTTCGCCAACGAAGGCCGCGAGCGCCGGAAGTTTCAGGCTATCAACCAGGAGCACACCCGCGCCAACATCCGCTCAGTGCTCTACTACTCGATCTACTTCCCGGTGGCCGACGTCATCGCCGCTACCGGCACCGGCCTGCTGGTGTGGTACGGCGCGAAGGGCGTGATCGACGAGCACATCACGCTCGGGACGCTCATCGCGTTCATTGTCTACATCGCGATGTTTTTCCGGCCGATTCGCCAGATCGCCGACCGCTTCAACACCTTGCAGCTAGGGGTCGTAAGCACGGAGCGCCTCCTGAAGCTGCTCGACTCGCAGGAGTTCACCGCCCGCACCGGTACGTACGCGCCCGCCACGCCGCCGCGCGGCGACGTGGCGTTTGAGCGGGTCTGGTTTGCGTACAAGGAAGAAAACTGGGTACTGCGCGATGTTTCCTTCGACATCCGCGCCGGCCAGACGGTCGCGTTCGTGGGGGCTACGGGCGCGGGCAAAACGTCCATCATCAACCTGTTGGGCCGATTCTACGAGATCAACCGCGGCGTCATTCGCATCGATGGGCACGATCTGCACGACTACGACCTCGCCGCCCTGCGGCGCCACATCGGCGTCGTGCTACAGGATGTGTTCCTGTTTTCGGGCACCATCGCCGACAACATCTCCCTCGGCAACCCCGCCATCACGGAAGAACAGATGTGGGCCGCCGCCGATTTGGTCGGGGCCCGGCGCTTTATCGAACGCCTGCCCGGCGGCCTGCACTACCACGTAATGGAGCGCGGCGCTACGCTCAGCGTCGGCCAGCGCCAGCTGATTTCGTTTGTGCGAGCGATGGTGTACGACCCCCGCATTCTGATTCTGGACGAAGCCACTTCGTCAGTAGATTCCGAAACCGAGGAGCTGATCCAGCAGGCGATCGCGCAGATGATGAAGGGGCGGACCGCGCTGGTCATCGCCCACCGCCTGAGTACCATCCGGCAGGCCGATAATATCATCGTCCTCGACAAGGGCGAAATCAAGGAACAGGGCACGCACGACGCGTTGTTGCGTCGCCCGGAAGGCTTCTACGCCGGGCTGTACCGGATGCAGCTTATCTAAGATAGCGGTTCGCAGTCGCTGGACGGACGTACCGCGGACCTCCGGTCCGCCGTAACCAGGGCGTAGCGGCGGACCCGAGGTCCGCGGTACGCTGCTCGACGTACCCTGACGCTGAAATCGTTCTAACGACGCCTGACCGTAGGGCGCGGCTCAGTACTCTTTTTTTCCGTCCAGGGCAGTCCACGCCTCGAAGCCCACCAGCGCTTCGGGGCGCAGCAGCGGTGTCATCGGAATAGCCCGCGCGGGCAGCGGCTTGTCGATCTCTTCGTAAATGAAATGATCGTCGAAGCCGATGATCGCCGCATCCTCCTTGGTATTGCCGTAGAACACGCGCGCCGGCCGGGCCCAGTAAATGGCCCCGAGGCACATCGGGCACGGCTCGCAGGAAGTGTACAGGTCGCAGCCGTCGAGCTGAAACGTGCCCAGTGCCGCGCACGCCTTTCGGATAGCATCTACCTCCGCGTGGGCCGTCGGGTCGAGCGTTGCCGTGACTTGGTTGTAACCACGGGCGATAATCTGCCCGTCCTTCACTACCACGCACCCAAAGGGGCCGCCGCCACGGACGGTTACGTTCTCCACCGAAAGGCGGATTGCTTCGCGCATAAAGTTTTCGTGTGTCATCGGGGGGCGAATGTAACGCGGAATGGAGCGTGGAGCACCGACGTGCGACGTGCGTAACCCGGCCCGGCGGCGCGCCAGGCACCATGCGGAAGCCGCTGCTGGGCTACGCAGGCCCGCACCCCGCGCTACCGCTTCACCGACACTCATCTTTAGTCAGACCTTCGTTGAGCTTGATAGCGGCCCACGACGCCTCGGCCGCCGCGATGATGGCCTGCTGCGGACCGGGGTCGAGGTCGCCGGCGGCGTATACGCCGGGTTGGCTGGTTTGACCATTCTTGTCGGTCCAAACGGCGCCGGCACTCGTGAGGCGGCACGCCAGCTGCGTGGCCAGATCGGATCGCTGACGCTGCTCAGCGTGCAGGAAAAGGGCCGCGCGGGGCAGCTTTTGGCCACTTTGAAAAAGTATGTGCCGCAGATTGCCGGTTGGGGTACCCACCAGTCGGTCGATCGGGTCCGGGCAGATGCGCACACCTTGCGCGCGCAGGCGGGCTTGGCCGTGGGGGGAAATCGTGTTCAGGCCATCGGTGAGCAACACGACGTCCCCGCTCCAGCGGCTCACCAGCAGGCCGAGGCCGTAGCCGGTTTTGCCGCGCCCGTAGACGGCGAGCGGCTTATCGCGCACTTCCCAGCCGTGGCAGTAAGGGCAGTGCAACACGCCCCGGCCCCACAGCTCGCGCGCGCCGATCAGCGGTGGCAGCTCGTCGACTACTCCCGTAGCTAACAGCACGCGGCGGGCCGTGACGGTGACGGCGGGTCCTTCGTCCGAGGCAGCCACCGCGCTGATGGTAAACCCGGTGCGCTGGCGCGCGATCGCCGTCACGCGTACCGGCCGAATCTCGACGGTATCATACGGCCGAAGCTGCGCGCGGGCGAGGCGCAGCATCTCGGCCGGCGGGGTACCGTCGCGCGTCAGAAACGCGTGGACCGCCGGCGACGGCGCATTGCGGGGCGGGCCGCCATCGGCCACGAGTACCCGCCGGCAGGCGCGCCCCAGCGTCAGGGCCGCCGACAGTCCCGCGCTGCCCGCCCCGACGATGATAACGTCGAAATCGGTGCGCGGCCCCCGCGTCCGGCGCGGGCGGGGGGGCGGGAGCGGTAAATGATCGGCAGGACGGGTACGGGCAGTGGTCATCAGAGAGCAGGAAGACAGCCGGTAGCCTAACCGTGTGCGCGGGCCCAGGGTTACGCAGTTGCGCTTTACTCGCCCCGCTACGGCTTGTAATTCTTCGCGTACGGAAACTGCCGCTCGGCCTTGCGCATGATCGTGTAGACGATGGTGCGCGTATCGGACCCCAAGCCCCGCTGGAGGCTTTTATCGTACTTCCAGAGCAGCTCGCCGGTGGGGCCATCGTTGAGCGAGATCACCAGCTGGCCGGTGTTGGTCGGCAGCGAAAACCCCGTCACCGCGAGCACCGCCACGGCCGCACCGGCCGACATCGGCTGCGTGGAGAGGAACGTGCCGTTGACGAGGCCGTCGGCCCCCAGAATCTTCGCCAGCTCGGCGTACGAATGCTTCGAGAGGTTTTCGGCGCCGATGCCGGCCTTCTGGAGCAGCTCGTTGGTCTGAACGGCCGACTGCACGTCGACCGTCAGCTCGTGGCGCTGCTTGCCTTCGTAGAGGAAATCGGCGAGGGCGCGCTGCACGTTCAGTCCCTCGCGCTCCTGCTGGTCTTCGAGGCCATCCTGCCCCCCCAAGCGGTCGATCTCTATCGGGCGCAGCTCCAGGGTAACGGCGAAGGGCAGCACCGCGATTTTCTTGTGCCGCTGGGCGAAATCGCGAAACTTCGGATTCGTGAAGATCTCGCGGCTCTGGGCGTAGGTGGCGGCGAGGGGGGCTACCGCGAAGGTTGCGGCGATCAGCCCGGAAACAAAAAAGGAAGCACGCATGGGCAACGGGGGGCGGGGAAGTAGCGGCCGACCCAGCCCCGAAAGTAGTCTTTATCGCGCCGCGCCGCGCCGCAACCGGCTCTTTTTCACATCAATATGTGGTGCCCCCAAGGGGAAGCGCGGCAGCTCTGGCCAGCTGCTCCAGCGCGGTGGCGATGGCCTCGGGGTCTTCCAGCATCCCCAGGTGCCCCGCGGCTGGCAGCTCCACCAAGGCCAGCCCGAACGGCTTCGACACGGTTTCGAGCTGCGCGCGGGCCGTGGCCACGGGCACCACTGGATCGTGCCCCCCCGCTACGAACAACACCGAAAACGAGGCCGTCGCCAGCACGTCGCGCCGGTCGGGGCGGTCGCGCAGGGCGCCGATAACGGCGGCCACGGTAGGGGCGGGCAGCGCGGCGGCGGCCGTCACCCATTCGTCGAGTTCGGAAGCCAGGCGGGCCGCGTTCGCGGGGGCCACCAGCGGCCGGATCAGGGTCGGCACCAGCCGCGCGGGACCGTATTGCGCTACGTGCGCGAGCTGCTCGGCCCGCACCGCGCGCTTCTCGGGCGCATCCGGGGCGGCCGTCGAGTGAATCAGCCCCAACCCGGCCACACGCACCGGATGCCGCGCCGCGAAGGCGAGGGCTACGTAGCCGCCCATCGAGTGGCCCACCACGATCGCCCGCTCCACGCCCCGCGCCTCCAGCCACGCGGCCAGCCAGTCGGCCAGCGCGTTCATCGTGGGCGTGGGCAGCGGGGGCTCCGCCCCAAAGCCCGGCAAATCGGGCGCGTAAACGGGTTGGCCGGCCGGCAGCCGCGCGCTAACCGGCGCCCAGAGGCGGCTATCGAAAGGGAAGCCGTGCAGTAGTACCAGTGGGATCATGGGCGTCAATCACGCACGGGCGCGGGCGCGGGTTGCCGCTTCGCGATCGGAAAGCTCAGCACCGGTGGCACCGCGCGGGGCAGGGCGAGACGACTGGTGACGAGTACCGCCGGCGGGCTGGCCAGCCCGCCGGCCTTCGCCGCCTCTCCCGGCAGCCGGAGAGGAGCAGAACCGCTCGGTTGCCCCCCGGCGCGCGGCACTCGGCTGCGCCGCCGTTCCCGCCGCCGCGGGTTACGCGTGGACGGGGTAGCGGCCGCCGAATCAACCCGGGCCGCGCCTGCGGCCGCTTCGGCAGCTATGGGGGCCGGCGGCGGGGGCGGTGGCGGTGGGGGGGCGGGGGGCGTAGCGCCGGGGCGCAGATCAGCCGCGCGCAGCTCGCGCTTCCAGAGGGGCTGACCGTCCACGTCGCAGAGCGTGAGCGTGAGGGTGCGGGCTTTCTCGGGGCCGGCCACGTCGAGCATAGCGAAGTTGCGGTCGGCGTAGAACGTCGCCGAATCGCGCAGGAAATTCTTCTCCTTACGTCCACCCCGCGAAGGGCCCGCCGTGAGTGGCGAGGTCGTCAGGTCGTACAGGGGGTAAAGGCCCGGGCGGTCGAGGCGGGAAAGCTCGGCGTATTGGCGGTCGCCGGTCACGAACACGACGCCCGACACGCGCAGGTCGGCGAGCCGGCGCAGCAGCTCGTCGCGCTCGGCCTCGTAGTTGGCGTAGTTTTCAAACACCTTCGCGGGGTTGATAACCTGGCCGCCCACGCAGATTATTTTGAAGGTAGCGCGCGAAGCGGCGAGGCTTTCCGTCAGCCAGCGCAACTGTTCGGGGCCCAGGAATTGGCCGTGAGCCGCATTGTCGCGGTTGGGCGTCCGGTGCCACCGATCGTCGAGCAGGAAAAACTGTACATCGGCCCACTGGAAGGTGCTGGCTACGCCACTGCCGGCCTGCCCGCTGGCCAAGCCCGGCCAGTAGCGGTGGAAAGTCTGTAAAGACGTTTCGCGCAGCGCGTAGGAGCGGTCGCCATCATTAGGGCCAAAGTCATGATCGTCCCACGTGGCGTAGTGGTGCACTGAGCCGAGCAGGGGTTGCAGGGTGCGCAGGGCCCGGGTGTGCGCGTAGCGGTGCCGGATGCCGGTAGGCGAGTCCCAGTCGGCCTCGCGCATGTAGGCATTGTCCCCGAGCCAGACCATCAGATCCGGCTTGCTGTGCTGAATGGCGGTGAAGATGCCGTAATCGCCGCCAAAGTCGTTGCCGGGGCGGTCATAGAGCGAGTCGTTGACGTACGCGCAGGAACCGAGCGCGACGCGGAAGCCGGGCGGATCCGTGCGCCACTGCCAGAGCATCTGGCTTTGAAATTCGAGCGGATAGGGCCGCACGAGCACCCGCAACCGCACGTCGTCGGCGTCGGCGGCCCACAGCCGGTAGGCATACTTGCGCCCCGGCCGGACCGAGTCGGCCACCAGCTCGGCAATGTGGTCGGGGCCGGTCGTGAGGCCGACTGCCGTGCGCCACCGCCGCTGGGGGCGGTTTTTTTCCCAATATTCTACCTGGACCCCGCCGGGGCGCGTCAATTGGACCCACAGGCCCACCTCACGCATCGTGGAATGGGTGACCATCGGCCCACTACGCAGCAGATCCGCGGGAGCCGAGCGGCGCTCCGGGGACGGGTAGGTTTGGGCTATAGGTTGGTCCTGCGGGGCCTGCTTCGGCTTTACCGAAGAAGGAGATTTTTCTTTTGGCTTAGCCTTTTCGTTCGCCGGACGAGTAGCCGACGCCTTCGAAGATGGTTTGCGCTGCGCGCAAACGGGTGTAGCAGCGAGCAGACCCGCCAGAAGTCCAAGAACCAGCAGGTATTGGCGCCGAGCTCCTCCGAAGGTGAATAAGTGAGTAAGGTGCGTCACTAGGCAAGAGAAGTTAGGCGTGGGATCACCGCACGGTACACTCCGCGGCGGGGGTAGAAAGGGTGACAATTATACCACTTAGATTCAGGATGTAACCCCTTAGCTCTACCTCAAGGGGGTAAATTTTGCTTTCAGCGGGGGGCGGGTTCGTAAGAAACGAGTTGAAAAAACACAAAATGCCCAACCGCGCACGTTGCGAAGCACGGGCTACGATCGTGGCAGGGTGAGCCGGTGGGGTGCAGGCCGTAGTGGCCAGGAGGTAACCACCGAAAAATACCAGATACAGCTTCCTACTCCGAAGTCCCACGCCCTTGGCACTGGCCGGATCGGTATTGTCGCGCCGACTCAACTCGGGCAACGCGCTCACTCGCCGGGCGCTCTTAGCTCCACCTACCTTGCACGATGCGCCTGCTCTTTTCGTCGTTTCTGTTTTTCTTTCTATCTCTTGCCACCCGTGCCCCGGCCGCCGCCCAGGCTCTGGTGGCTGATTCGCTCACCACCGCGTTGCGCATGCTGGCCAGCCCAGCCTCTCCCCTACCGGGCTTCGCGGTTGCCATTGTCGATTCGGGCGGCACCCGTTACGCGGCGGGCTTCGGACTGGCCGATCGGGCCACCGGGGCTCCCTTCACGCCAGCCACCGGGCAGGAGATCGGCTCGGTCAGTAAAACGCTGATTGGGGTGGCTCTACTGAAAGCGCAGGAGCTGGGGCTGCTGACGCTCGACGCCAACCTCAATAGTCTGCTGCCATTCCGGTTAGCGAACCCGCACGGCCCGTACCGCGCCATGCGGGTGATCGATCTGGCCACGCACACCAGCGGGATACTCGACCGCGAGAAGCCGTACCAAGCCACGTATCAATGGTTTCCGCGGGGCGCGCGCTATACATTCGATTCGGCAGCCCGGGCGCCAGCCCGCTACGCGCCAACCGCGCTGGCCGCATGGTTGCGCGCTTATCTGGTACCCGGTGGCCGGCACTACCGCACCACCAACTTCGCCGCCGGGCCGCCGGGCGCGGCTTACCACTACTCCAATGTCGGGGCGGCCTTGGCCGCTTACCTGATCGAAGTCCGCAGTGGACTGTCGTACGCCGAGTTCACGCGACGCTATATCCTGGTCCCCACCGGTATGCGCGGCGCGGGCTGGACGATGGCGCAAGTCAGCGCCTTTCCGCACGCGACGGGCTACCAGCCTAACGGGATGCCCTATCCAGCTTACTTCGGCCTGACCTACCCCGATGGTGGCCTCCACGCGTCGACCCTCGATCTGGCCGCGTACCTGCGGCACGTCATTCGGGGCGCCCAAGGCGGCCGTGAGCCGCTCCTCACCCCGACTTCCTTCACTGAGCTGCTCCGGCCCCGCTTCCGGGCCGACTCGCTGCCCACTGGGTTGTCGCCCCGCGAGCCGAACGGGGGCGTGTTCTGGGCCGTGCGCGCCGATGGCGACCTCGGGCACGTGGGCTCCGACCCGGGCGTGTTCGTAGCGTGTTTTTTCAATCCGCGCACCGGCGTCGGGCGGGTATTTATGACGAACGTTGACTTCGACGACAATCCGGCGGCCGCCAAGCAGCTGGCGGCTATCTGGCGGACGCTCGGGCAGTTCAGCAGCCGCCTCGAACGCGGCCACTAGCGCGAGCGCGAGTTGGCCGCGTTACGGCGCCGGCGTGAACTGTGCCGTGACCTGCGCGGCGGCGAGAGTCACACTAAGGTCTTCGTCCACGAAGTCGAGGTGATAGAAGTAGCGGCCTCCGTATTGCTCGACGAGCTTTCCTGCCGTTTCAACGCCAGCGTACTGCCCACGGGTAAACGCGACCAGCACTGCCCCGGAAGTAAAGCGCCCGGCGGACTGGAGCAGCACCGCGGCGGCAAACGTCAGACTGACTTCGGCGCCGTCGGCGCGGCGGCAGAGGAACGCCATGCCGTCGCCATCGTCCACACAGACCCGGCACGTGTAGGCGGCGTGCAGGTCTTCGGCGGCGGCGTCCGGGCCGAAGCTCAACGTCAGTAAATCCTCGAAGAGCGGGGCGTGGGTCAGGTCGAGTGGGTTCATCAGCTCCAGGCGCCAGGTACTACGCCACCCGCATCGAAGCCGCGCCGAGCGGGCGGCGCACGACGCGCTCGGGGTCCCATAGCTCGGCCTGGCCGGCATAGTGCAGGTACACGCGGGCGAGAGTTTCGACGTCGCGCTGGCAGTACTCGGCAATGCGCTGCACGCCCGCCGCGCCTTCCTCCCAGAACACCTGGCCCACCTTAGAGCCGTCGATGTCTTCCTTCGGCGACGGAATCTTAAACAAACCAGCCAGCAGATCGAGTTGAATGCCGCCCTTGTTGTCACCGAACTTCCACATCTCCATCGTGTCGAGCAGGTGCGGCAGATCCCACGGCTTGTAACCGGCGATGTCGAGCATGGGCGGCAGGCTCACGCCGCAGATCACCATTCGCCGGCCGAGGTAGGCATAGTCGAACTCGCGGCCGTTGTGGGCGCACAGCCAGTGGCCCAGCTCGCGACGCTCGGCCATGTCGTCCGGGTTGCGGGGTTCACGGGTAGTCGCGCCTTGCAGCTTCGAGCCGTAGGGACGGCGCTCGCCAAGCGCATCGGCGAAGCCGCGCAGCACTTCACACTCGTCGGTGGAAGCGAACGACTTTAAATAAAAGCGCAGCCCGCCGTCGGGCTCGCGGCGGAAATAACCCACCGAGATGCACACAACCTGCCCAAACTCGGCGTAAATACCGGCGTTGGGGTAGAGGTCGGCCGCCGACTTCCCCGCTTCCGTCTCCTTGGGGTAGCGACGACCGCAGAATGTGTTCCACAGCTGCTGGCGGCGGGGGTCGAGATTCTGAAAATCGGCCTGCCCGGGGGCCGTCTCGATATCGACGAAGAAGATGCGGGTCAGGTCAACGGGGCGCAGAATGTTCATAGAGGCTGGGGTGCGAGGGGCTGATGACGGCTCGCGCTCTCAAAGCTACTCCGGGCGCGGCGGCCGGTTGAGCGCCTGCGGCGGAAAAAGTTTTCCCCGTCCTTATACCCCGGGTTATCCACGTACTTATCCTCGTTTTCGGGCCCGCGGCCGGCTGTTGGTCGCGCGCGGCGCCGGCGCGGCGGTCTAGCGAAAAGCCACGGCGGAGGGCCGCGCCGTCGTCACCACCCCGTGATAGTTGGCCCAACACGGGTCCGGTGGGGTCGTGAAACTGGCGCGACTCGGGATGCGCCCCGAATCGGCCCACGGCAGCGCATTCGGGCTGGCAGGCAGGGCGGTGGTGGTGATCGTCAGCCAGCGGAAGCAAGGTAGAGTAGTCATCGGAGCGAAAGGATAGCCTGATGAAGAAGTAAACGCAGGGCAGACGCCTGCCCCCGCGGGCCGCGCCTCAGGCGAGGCCCTGCCGCAGGGCTTTAGTCACCGCTTCAGTCATAGAGTGCACGTGCAGCTTTTCGTAGATTTTCTTGATGTGCGAGCGCACTGTATCGAGCGAGATGTTGCGGTCGGCGGCGATCATCTTGTAGGAATAGCCCTCCACGAGGAGTTTGAGGATTTCCTGCTCGCGGGCGCTGAGCGCATCCGTTGGTTCGGCGACGGCGCCGGCCTGCACCCGGGTAGGCGAGGCGGGAAAGAGCCGCAGCACCTGCCGGGCGATGGCGGGCGTCATGGGCGCGCCACCGGCGCGCACTTCCGTGATGGCTTCGAGCAGCTTGCCCGGGGGCGTTTTTTTAAGGAGGTAGCCGTCGGCACCCGCGCAGATGGCGTCGAAGACGCGGCTGTTTTCCTCAAACACGGTGAGCATCACGACGAGCGTTTCGGGGCGCACGGCTTTGAGCCGGCGAAGGCCCTCGATGCCGGTCATCCCGGGCATGTCAATATCCATGAGCACGACGTCGGGCAGCAGGCGCATCACGTCGGTCGCGACGGCGGTGCAGTTGGGCAGCGCCCCGACCAACTCGAGGCTGGGGTCGGCGCCGAGCAGGTGGCCGAGCGACGTGCGCAGGTCGGCGTTGTCTTCGTAAATCAGAACGCGGGTAGTAGACATCGGGCGAAAAAAAGAGGCACTGGGGAGCCGACGAAGGTAGGCGCCCTCCCCGCACCTAAGCTATCACACAATGATGTGAGGACGTGCGCGTTCGGCGGCTCTCTTCGACCTTTGCGCTACGCCTGCGTATCACCTGTGTGCTTCTGCCTCCCGCTTCCGTTTTTCTGCCCGAAATCAGCTTCCAGACCAGCCGCGCCAGCGGTCCGGGCGGGCAAAACGTCAACAAAGTAGAAAGCCGCGTGGAAGCGCGCTTTGCCGTCGGCGCCTCCGCGCTGCTCACGGAGGAGCAAAAGGCGCGAATTATCGAAAAGCTCGCCGGGCGCCTCACCAGCGAAGGCCTGCTGCTGGTCACGGTTCAGGACGATCGCTCGCAGCTGCGCAATAAGGAGCTCGCCGTCGAGCGCCTGCACCAGCTCCTGACCCGGGCGCTGCACCGCGACCCGCCGCGCAAAGCCACAAAACCCGGCAAGGGGGCCGTGCGCCGCCGCCTCGAATCCAAAAAGAAGCTGAGCGAGAAAAAAGCAAACCGCCGGCCCGACTTCTGAGCGAAGCGAACCGGCGGCTTTGCTTAAAACCCGCCACTCGGGCTACGCGCCCGGGCTACTCGCCGCCGCCGAAAAACAGCGACGCGCCGACGCTTAAATTCGAGAAATTAAAGCTGGCGCCCACCGTTTGCTCGGTGGTTTTGCCCGTGTCCGGGCTCCCATCGGACGTCGACTCGCGCCGCTCCCGACTCGCGTAGAGATTGCCGATGCTCACCTCAAGCCCCAGGCGCGGAGCAGGAAAGTACACAAAGGCGGGGGTGAGGCTGGCCCCGATGCTCCGCCCCGATTCCGTACGCGTAGTCGGAAGCCCCGCAGGCAGCGGATCGGTGTACCCGTACTTCTGGCTATTGCGCCCAATGCCGGCGCTCAACGTGGTGGTGAGCGCTGTCTTCTCGCTCATATGCCAATAGTAGCGACCGAAAACGCCAACCCGGTACGCAGAATATTTCCGGGTGTAGGTGTTCGTCGGCGCGCCCTGCACGGGGACGATCATCTCCTGTTCCGCCCGGCTGTATCCGGCGCTTCCCGTCAGCCCCACGGCCAGGTGGTTGGCAACAAAGTAGCCGAGCGCGGGACTGATGCTGATCCCGGAGTTGGACGCGCGGCGATCGAGGGCATCGGCCGACGAATTGGACGCCAAACTCAACCCGCCCGTGACGAGCCAGCGGCCGGCGGGAGTTTGGGCGTGGGCAGAAAGCGTGAGCACGGATAGGGCTCCTACAAGGTACTTCATCATACAGCAAAAGGGGTGAAGGGAAAAGCTTCTCCGTCTTAACGTTGATTTAGCGCATTCTTGTACGCGCCCTCGGCAATTTCGTAATTTTTCTCACCTGGGCGCCCTCAACGACTGGCCGCGTGCCTGCGTACGGAAGTGAAGTAGCTTTGCCCGCCCGCCCTCTCCGCTTCTTCCGCTCTCCCCTTACTCTCGCATTACGGATGCTTTACCTCGGTGATTTTAATGAGCTCGAAGTGCTACGGCTGACCGAACACGGCGCCTTTTTGGGCTCTTCCGACGGCGACGTGCTGCTGCCGGGCCGGTACGTGCCCACTAACCCCGAGCCGCGGCCCGGCGATATGCTCCGGGTGTTCGTGTACCGCGATTCCGAAGACCGCCTCGTGGCTACCACGCAGCGCCCCCTGGCAAAAGTCGGCGAATTCGCCCCGCTGCGCGTGCGCGACGTGAACGCCGCGGGGGCCTGGCTCGACTGGGGGCTCGATAAAGACCTGCTGCTGCCGTGGCGCCAGCAGCGCCGCGAGGTGCAGGCCGGCGAACGCGCCGTCGTATTCGTCTACCTCGACGACGTCTCGGATCGCCTGGTGGCGACCACCAAAACGAACCGCTTCCTCGACCCCGATACCGCCGAGCTGCAACCCGGACAGGCCGTGGCGCTGCTCGTCGCGCAGGAAACCGATCTGGGCTTTGCCGTCATCATCGAGCAGCGCTGGGGCGGCGTGCTGTACCGCAACGAGGTGTTTCAACCCGTACGCGTCGGCGATGAGCTGCCGGGCTTTATCAAGCGCGTGCGGCCCGATGGCAAGGTCGACGTCGCCCTGCAAGCCTCCGGCTACGAAGAAGCGGTAGCCGATGCGACCGCCACGCTGCTCGACGCGCTTCGGGCCGCGGGTGGCAGCTTGCCCCTTTCCGACACTTCCGACCCAGCCGATATTCACCGCCTGCTGCGGATGAGCAAAAAGACGTTTAAGAAAGCGCTAGGGCACCTCTACCGAAACGGCACCGTCACGCTCGGCCCCGCGTACACCACGCTCGCGGAAGGCGAGTAGTAGTAATTAATAGCGCCCGGACTGCAACGAGCGGTACTGCCGGGGTAAAACGAACGCTGATCCTCCCTTCCGATTCGATTTTAGATAAGATGAAAACTGCTCTTATTGCTGGCGCAAGTGGCCTGATTGGCCGCCACTGTCTTAATCTGTTACTGGCGGCTGATGACCGCTACGAGCGCGTCATCAGCATCGGGCGGCGCCCGCTGCCGCTGGAGCACCCCCGGCTGGAGCAGCGGGTGGTGGATTTTGACCAGCTGGAGAAAGAACAGCTCCGGCTCATCGCCGACGACGTATTCTGCTGCCTGGGCACCACCATCGGGCAGGCGGGGTCGGAAGCCGCGTTCTACAAAGTAGACTACTCGTATGTCGTGACGCTGGCGGCCGTGCTGAGCGCCAATTTCGCTTCGCAGTTTCTGATCGTATCGGCCTTAGGGGCCGACGCCGAGTCACGCGTGTTCTATAACCGCGTGAAGGGCGAGATGGAAGCGGCCGTCAAGCAAACCAAGTTTCGGGCGATTCATATCTTTCAGCCGTCGCTGCTGCTCGGCGAGCGGACGAGCCCACGCCTCGGGGAGCGGGTCGCGGGCGTGCTGCTACGCGTCGTGGCGCCGTTGCTGGTGGGGCCACTCCGCCCCTACCGCGCCATCCGGGCGAGCGTGGTGGCGCAGGCGATGCTCGACGCGGCCCGCCAGGACGGCGGCGGCGTGCGCAAGTACCGATCGCACGAGATTGCCGCGGGCGAGGCCCACGAAACGGTTCGATAGCCAACTTCGGCCGCGCTCGGCCCGTAAACGCCGCACCGCGCCCCCTACCCTCATCAAACCTGGGGAGCGGCATTCGATCGATGCTCTTTTCTTCTCTTACTTATTCTCCGGGCACTTCCTCCGCCCGGCAACCGTGGTCGCCTAGTATGCGCCTACTAGCGGCCCTGCTGCTCGGCGGGCTGCTGAGTTTGTTTCTGTCAGCGCCCACGCTGGCGCAAAAAGGCAATTCCAAAAAGAAAACGACTACTTCCGGTGGGGGTGGCGGCGGCGCAGGCTACACCACGGGCATCGGACTGCGGGCGGGCACGCCGTCGGGCGTCACTATCAAGCATTTTTTTAAGGGGCCGGTCGCCGTCGAAGGCATCATTGGCACCAACTTCAACCGCGGCGGTCTGGGCGTCACCGTGCTCCTCGAAAAGCACGGCCCGGCGTTTCAGTCGCGCGGGTTGCAATGGTATTATGGCTTGGGCGGGCACGTCAGCTCCTATTCCGCCTATACTTACGATGAATGGTACTACGTCAAGCATAAAGGAAATCGCTACTACACGCGCACCAGCGACGTTAACAGCCGCTTCTGGGGCCTGGGGATCGACGGCGTGCTCGGGATCGAATACCTGTTTACCGACCTTCCCTTCACCCTCGGCCTCGACGCCAAGCCGTTCGCGGAGCTGGCCGGGCGCAACGCCTTCTTCGGCGTCGATGGCGCCCTAAGCCTGCGGTACGCGTTTTAGCGCGGGTGGAGAGCTGTCGGTCCCGAAGAGCCTGACCTGAGCGTAGTCGAAGGGGACTACCGATCGATAGCCCTTTCAGGGTCACCAAAACGAGAAGTGTCCACTCGCGCCAGTAGCGGGGAAGGTGCCGTAAGCAGATGGCGGCGGCTACTGAATCAAGGCCACCAAGTCGCCCTCCCCGGGCTCGGCCCTTTGGTGCCGGACCGGGGAGGGCGATTTGGTGTAGCCACGCCGCGTGGTGAAGCTGTAGCGGATGTCACCAAAAATTCCGAAGACGCTACAACTCTGTAGCGTCTTCGGGAAAAAATCCCCAACCCGCTACAACGTTGTAGCGGGCTCGTTTATTTCGTCCCGACACGCTACACACTCGCGATGACGGATTCGCGCGTCGGCTGGCTGGTCAGCAGGGTAGACAAGCCGCCCGCCGCGGCCCGGGCGAACGCCGGGACCGTACGGCCTATAAGTCAGGCGCTTAAAGGGCGGAGCGGAAATCCTTTGGCCGTTTCCCGCCCGTGGGACGGATTAGTTGGCGATATGGAACATTAGAACGTATTAAAGCGGCTGGTCATACGCTAACATTGTCGCGGCTATTTTGCCGGATCACTCAAATCTTCCCCTTTTGAGTATGATTACCTTCGGGAAGGATTGCGCGCGGCTGCGCGGCGAAACTGGCGAACAAACACTGTCGCTGGCCGGGCTGGCACCCGGGTTTTACGCCTATCGGGTGCTGGCGCACGGCCGCTTAGTGCAGGCGGGTAAGGTAGTGAAGCTGCCGTAAGCACCTTATTTCTAGTAATCTCCAGGTTGGAACGCGCGTTTCAGCCGGGAGACTAGATTATAATGAACAGCCTTAAAACTTGGGGGCTCGTGCTCTATGGCATTTGCTCTCTGCTTACTGCTAACGGGCAGACGTACTTCAATAGGCGCTACCCGTCGGCTTCCGGCGAGCCCACCTTTGGCGAGTCTGTGCTGCCAACTGAAAACGGCGGCTATACGGTATTTGGTGAGCAATATTCCTCCACTACTGGGTACAGCTTGATCATTCGGTTCCTGAGCGCTGACGGGTCACAGATATCACAGAAGCACTACGTACCGGCAAATGGATACTCCTTTGCCGCGCCAAAGGGCAGTGGCCTGCTGCGAATGGAAGATGGCGGGTTTGCTTTCGCCAGCGGCACGTATGTCCCTTCGGGGAGCACGGTAGCCACGCTGTGGCGGTTTGATAACCGGGGTGATACCTTGTGGACGAAGTCGTATGACTTCCCTGGCAGCTACGAGTATGCGCTGGGTACGTGTCGGACCCGGGACGGCGGCTTTGCTATTACGGGGGTGCGTAATTCGCCGCCGACGGGCAAGAAGCTGCTGTTGCTCCGCACCGATTCGCTCGAACGTCTGCTATGGACGCGGGAATACGGCCTCCAAGCTATTAACACAGGCTGGACCGTAGCGGAACTGCCCGACGGTGGCTTCATAATCGGCGGCGTGACGAGCGATTTGGGCAATGTTAACCAGGGCACGTACGTGGTGCGCACCGACGCGGCGGGTACCCTCATCCGGCAGCGGCGACTGGGCACGGCGGGCTTAATCAACGGCATCGGCATCGTGCGGCCCACCCGCGACGGGGGCTGGGCGGTGCTGGGCGCCGTGGGCCAGCCGCCGCAGGGCTCTACTAGCCTTTACCGAAACTGCGTCTACAAGTTCAACGCGACCGGCCAGACTCAATGGCAGCGCCTGATCGGGCCGGTGACCCGTACTGCGTACTGCTCCACCCTGCTCGAACTGCCCGACGGCAGCTTAGTGGCCGGTGGGCAGGATGGTGGCCCGATCACGGCCCAAGTCGCGGTGCGCGGCGTCCTCTTCAAGCTCTGCGCCAACGGCGATTCGGTCTGGTACCGTAACTACCGCTACCTCGACGGCCCCGACAGTCAAAATTACCTACGCGGGCTGGCGGCCACGCCCGATGGGGGCTTCGTGGCGACGGGCTTTCTGCACGTCTTTCCGCCCGACACGGGCACCGACGATGCGTGGGTGTTCAAGACCGACTCGGCCGGCTACCTGCAAGCCGGCGGCGCGGCGCCCACCGTGCGGTGCCGGCCGCTGGGGCTGGGCGCCGAGCCGGAGGCGGAAGGCGACGGCCTAACGGTGTGGCCCAACCCGGCCGCTGACGAGGTGCGGGTGCGGCCCGCGACGGCCGGCCCGGTCGAGCTGCTCGACGGGCTGGGCCGGGTGGTGCGCCAGGCGCGGGCC
>JBKJUQ010000131.1:0-1466 GCA_046590685.1 Hymenobacteraceae bacterium | reverse complement strand
CGTACAGGTCGTCGGTCGAAATCACCTCGTCGCCGGGTTTCAGCAGCTTCATCACGCAGTCGATGGCGGCCATGCCCGAGGCGAAGGCCAGGCCGTGCTTGCCGTTGTCGAGGGCGGCCACGGCATCCTGCAGCTGGGTGCGGGTGGGGTTGTGGGTGCGCGAATACTCGAAGCCCTTGTTCTGGCCGGGCGAGGTCTGCACGTAGGTCGACGTCTGGTAGATGGGCGTCATGATGGCCCCGGTGGCGGGGTCCGGATGCACGCCGGCGTGAATGGCTTTGGTGGCGAATTTCATGGGAGTAACAGGGGCTGACAAGCTACAACGAAGGTAGGCAAGCCCAGCCCGGCCACTCCTAAGTATCGCGCTCGGCAAGCGCATCGAAGTAAGGAATAGTGATAAAACAAGTAGTGCCTGAGGGCGCACCACTGCAAACATAATCAAATTCGTGTGCGGTTAACTACTATTTCAAGTTATTTTTTCGCTTCGCTTGCCGAGCGCGATACTTAGGAGTGGCCGGGCTGGTCTTGCCTACCTTCGTTGCGGCTTGTCAGCCGCTGTACCTCCCATGAAATTCGCTACCAAAGCCATCCACGCCGGCGTGCACCCCGACCCCGCCACCGGGGCCATTATGACGCCCATCTACCAAACGTCGCCCTACGTGCAAGCCTCCCCCGGCGACCACAACGGCTACGAGTACTCGCGCACCCACAACCCCACCCGCACCCAACTCCAGGATGCACTCGCGGCGCTCGACAATGGCAAGCACGGGCTGGCGTTTGCCTCCGGGATGGCCGCGATCGACTGCGTGGTCAAGCTGCTGGCACCCGGCGACGAGGTGATCTCTACCAACGACCTGTACGGCGGCTCCTACCGGCTCTTCACGAAAGTGTATGAGCCGCTGGGAATCAAGTTCCACTTCGTGCCGATGCACGATATGGCGGCGGTGCAAGCCAAGGTGACGAGCCGCACGAAGCTGATCTGGGTGGAGACGCCCACGAATCCGCTGCTCAACGTGATCGACATTCGCGCGGCCGTGGCCGTGGCGAAGGCGGCCGGCGCGCTACTGGTCGTCGACAATACTTTCAGCACGCCCTACCTGCAAACGCCGCTCGACCTGGGGGCCGACGTGGTGATGTACTCGCTGACGAAGTATATGGCCGGCCACTCTGATACGGTGATGGGCGCGCTGGTAGTGAAGGACGATGCCCTGCACGAGCGCCTGCGCTTTCTGCAGAATGCCTGCGGCGGGACGCCCGGTCCGCAGGATTGCTTCCTGGTCCTGCGGGGCCTCAAAACTCTCCACCTCCGGATGCAGCGGCACTGCGAAAACGGCCGCCGGATCGCCGAATACCTACAGCAGCACCCGAAAGTCGAGAAGGTCTACTGGCCCGGCTTTGCGCAGCACCCCAACCACGCCGTCGCGGCCAGCCAGATGAGCGACTTCGGCGGAATGATCTCGTTCGTC
>JBKJUQ010000066.1:0-14603 GCA_046590685.1 Hymenobacteraceae bacterium | reverse complement strand
TGGCCGATACGCCCGACGCGCCGCCCGTGGCCGGGCAGGGGGTGGTGGTGAAGCGCAACTCGGAGGCGTACCTGGGGCCGGATACGCTGGCGAAGCTCGGCGACGTAGGGGCGCGCTACCTGCTGGTGATTCAGCGGGAGATGGCGGCAGACGGGCAGTTTTGGGTGCGGGGGTAGCTTAGGGTGCAATCGCAAAACGCCGGGCAGAAAAACTACCCGGCGTTTTGCATTTATTACCTTTCAGCCCTCCTACATTGCCATCCGCTGATGACCACGATCGAAAGTGTTGCTCTCTGGGAAAGAATTGAACGCCTGGGAGTTGAATCAACGCAGCGAATAGTGGCTGTGGCTTACGTATCAGATGATGCTCACCTGCGCTTCCAGCACGGGGATGTGCTGGTATGTGATGCTTCTGACAAGCAGATCGCGTGCGGGGCAACGTCGGCGCAAGTGCTGGCCGAGGCACTGGCCAAAGGCGTCAAGCTGTATTCATTGGCCGACCTGCACGCGAAGATGTTCGTCTTCGATAGGCACGTAGTCATTGGATCAATGAACGTGTCGACTAATTCACTCGCGTTGCACGAGGCGGGGGTAATCAGCGATTCTGACGAGTTACGCGCTCAGGCGATAGAAGAGATTGAAAGGCTAAGAGCCAACGCGGTACCGATTAACAGGAAGTTTATTGAGCGGGTGCTTGCCATAAAGGTGGTGAGAACGGGTGGACGCACGGCTCGCGTGAAAAAGCCTACTCTGCTGGAAGCGTTTGATGAAAGACACGAGCGGCTGGCAGACTTTTCCTACCTGCTCATCGAAAGTGGCTCAGATATTACTTTAGAAGAGGTACAAAACGCGGCTAAATCAGCTGATCTTGTTCTGCCAGCGGAAGACCGTCTCTTTTGGACAGAAGGACTAACAGAAGCAAATGGAGGATACGGAGAAGTTTATAAAAAGGCAGATCGCCCTTTTTTAGTGCTCGGGGTGGAAGGTACAGATAGTGTTGTTGAACGGCTTACTTCATTGTTCAGCTTCCAAGCAATCTACATTGCTGATCTCACGATTGCTGATCGAACCGTTCATCTTTTTCTGACTTTGCAGAATGCACCTTTCGAGATGCTGAAGGGGGTAGATGAGTTTGCCGCGCGATTCAACACGGGCCTGGAGAATCAGCCTGTCTTAGCTAAGAAACTAGCTCATAAGGCAGGGGGACTTTCATCAGCCAGCGAAATCCAGCGCATATTGGACTGTGGCAAAGACGTTAAAATTTAGTAGTATGGGGGCCGCAAGCTTTCCCCGGCGGCAGGTCACTTTGCGATACAGTTGGGTAAAAAACCCGCCCTACTCCTCCCCTTCGCGGCCACCTTCTACGGCGGCGGCGTAGCGCTCCCAGCGGGCAATGGCTTCGACGAGGTCTTCGGGCATCGCGGTCTCGAAGTAGAGGCGCTGGCCGGTGTCGGGGTGTTCGAAGCCGAGGGAGGCGGCGTGCAGGGCCTGGCGGGGCAGGATGGCGAGGGTGTTGGCCACGAACTGCCGGTAGCGGGCGGTGCGCGGGCCTTGCAGCAGCACGGCGCCGCCGTAGGCGATGTCGCCGAACAGGGGGTGGCCGATGTGCTTGAAGTGGGCGCGAATCTGGTGGGTGCGGCCGGTTTCGAGCTGGCACTTCACGAGGGAGGCGTGGCCGAAGGAGCGCACCACTTCGTAGTGGGTGACGGCGTGCTTGCCGTAGTCGCCGTCGGGGTAGACGGTCATGAGCTTGCGCTCGCGGGGGTGCCGGCCGATGTGGCCCCGAATGGTCCCCTTGGCCGTCTTCGGCACCCCCCAGATCAGGGCGTAGTTGGTACGCTCGATGGTGTGGTGGAAGAACTGGTTCGAGAGGTGAGTCATCGCCCAGTCGGTCTTGCCGACGATGAGGAGGCCCGAGGTGTCTTTGTCGATGCGGTGCACGAGGCCGGGGCGTACTTCGCCGCTGCGCCCCACGGGCAGGTCGGACAGGTGCCAGGCGAGGCCGTTGACGAGGGTGCCGCGCCAGTTGCCGTGGGCGGGGTGGACGACGATGCCCGGCGGCTTGTTGACGAGCAGCACGGTGGCGTCTTCGTAGCGGATGTCGAGGTCCATCTGCTGCGGCTCGATGGTGGTGACTTCGCGCTGCTCGGCCGGCAGGGCGAGCACCACCACGTCGAGGGGCCGCACGCGGTAAGCCGCCTTGGTGGGCTTGCCGTTGACGGTGACGCTGCCGGCGCGGATGGCGTTCTGGAGGCGGTTGCGGCTGGCCTTGGCGATGCGGTCGAAGAGAAACTTATCGAGCCGCACGAGGGCCTGGCCGCGGTCGCCGAGGAGGCGTATTTCGCGGATCAGGTCGTCGGAGTCGGCATCTACTTCGGTTTCCTCGTCCGGCTCCGTATCCAGGGCAGGCTCGGGCAGGTCGTCGGTGGCAGCGGGTAGGTCGTCGGTCAGCATCAGGCACGAAGGTACGCCCTGGGGTAACGCCTAAAAGCCGGCGCTCCTGAGGGGGCGCCGGCTTTGGGGACGTACGGAGGCCCGGGTTTCGGGCTTACTTCTTCTTTTTGCCGCCTTTGCCCGCGGGGGCGGCGGGGGCCATCGGCGCGGGCGTCGAGGCGGGCTGCGGGGCGGGTGCTACGGCACCAGCGGCTTTGGGCGTAACGCCCATCTTCTTGAGCACCAGATCGGAGATGTTGGCGTCTTCCGGAGCGTGCAGCAGGACGGGGGTGGTTCCGTAGCCGGCGTCGGAATTCAGCACGTAGGCGTAGCCGTTCTCCTTGGCCACGTCGTCGATCGTCTTCTGGAGCTTGTCGAGAGCGGGCTTGAGGAGCTGCTGCTGCTTTTGCTGCAGCGACTGATCGGCGGACTTCTGAAAGTCCTGAATCGACGACTGCAGGCCCTGGAGCTCTTTCTCCTTGTCGGCCTTTACGGGTTCAGGCATCGTGGCGCCGCCTTTTTGGTAGGCTTCCAGTTTGGTCTGAAACTCGGTCGTCTTGGATTTGAGCTGCGCTTCGAGCTGTCCGCTGTACGCTTTCAGATCGGCTTCGATCTGCTTGCTTTCGGGCATTTGGCTCAGCACGTAGTCTACGTTGGTGTAGCCGATTTTTTGGGCCACCGAGGCGGTGGAAGCCGCCAGCATCAGCGCCGCGGCCAGCATCAGGGTTTTCTTCATATCGAAGGGGTGAAATAACAATCGGGCCAGTCGGCCCCAGCCAGGCTGGAATAAAAGCAAAGATCAGGGTTTCCGGCTACCCGGTGGAGCGGGCTTCTCGTCGGCGGGCGGCGTGGGGAAGTCGTTGCCGGCACCTTCCGGCTCGCCGCCGCCGCCGGGGAGGTTGACTTTCTGGTCTTCGGCGCCCTGCGGCGGCCGACCGGGCTGGTTTTTCTCCGGCGACTTGATGCCGAGCTCCTCCAGGACGTACTCGGTGTAGTCGTGCGTGGGATTGGTGTAGAGCATCGTCACATCCCCGGATTTATCGAAGATGATGGCGAGCTGCTTCTGCTTCGCCACTTTCTCCATGGCGGTGAAGACCTGGTCGTACACCGGCTTCATCAGCTCCTGGCGTTTTTTGAAGACGGTGCCCTCGAAGCCGAAGGTTTTCTGCTGGAACTCGCGCGCCTCGGTTTCTTTCTTGGCGATTTCGTCGAGGCGCTTCTTTTTCTGCTCATCGCGCAACAGCGGCTCGGAGAGCTTGTAGTCGCGATTGAGGCGGTCGATTTCCTGGCGTTTCTGCTCGATTTCCTTTTGCCACCCCGCCGACATTCGGTTTACCTCCTGTTGGGCCGTGGCGTAGGTGGGCAGTTTTTCGAGAATGTAACGTGAATCGGCGTAGCCGATCTTCTGCGCCATGGCCCACGAACCCGTGCCAGCCACGATCAGTACCGCTACGGCCAGCCGCCGCAGAGACCACTGGAAACCCGAAACTCGAAACTCGAAACTCATTAGCGAATCTGCTGCCCGATGGTAAAGTGGAACTGGCCGCGCTTCTGCGTGACGGCACCCGGAATCTGATCGAAGCCGTAGCCGTAGTCGAACCCGAGCAACCCAAACGCGGCCATGAAAATGCGCACCCCGGCGCCGGCCGAGCGATACACGTTGTACGGATTGTAGCTCGCGTAGTCGGCGTACTGGTTGCCGGCCTCGGTAAAGGCAAGAGCATAAATCGTGGCCGAAGGGTTCAACGAAACCGGATAACGCATTTCGAGCACGTATTTATTGTACGCCACTCCGCCCGATTCGCCCTGCCGCGACCCGGGGATGGCGCCGCCCGCGTTGGGGTCTTCGTAACCGCGCAAGCCGACGAAGTCGGTCCCGACCAGTAGGTTGAACCCGCCCAGGCCCGAGCCGCCGAGCTTGAAGCGCTCAAACGGGCCGATATCCTGCTGCCGGCGGTACGTGCTCACGAAGCCAAAGTGCGCGCGCGCGTTGAGCACAAGATTGCCCGCCAGCTTCGTAAACCACGACGCATCGAACATCCATTTGTTGAATTCAATCCGGCGCACGTTCGAGGGCTGTAGATTGAAGAGCGAGTACGGCGGCGTCAGGTTCACCGACAGCGAGAGCGAGGAGCCCCGCCGGGGGAAGGTGGGGTTGTCGATCGAGTTCCGCGCCAGCGTGTTCGAGATCGATACCGAATACGCATCGCCGTCCGAGAAGCCCGGGAATACGTTGTACTTGTTGAGGCGGTACTGGTAGAAGGACAGCGAGTGCGAGAGCGTGAAGTAGGTATCGGGCACTTGCAGGCGCCGCCCCAGGCTCACACTCAGGCCGTTGATCTTGATAGAAGGCGTCGCGCTGGTGACCTCCGTCGAGAAACCGATCGACCGCTGAATGCTCTTATTAACGCTCACCGAGAAGGAATTCGGCTTGTGTCCGCCCAGCCACGGCTCGGTGAACGTCAGGGAGTACGACTGGTACGCCCGGCCGTTGGCCTGCGCATTGACCCCGATCCGCTGCCCATCACCGCCGGGCACTGGCTGCCAGTTGGCGAGGCGTCCGGCTTTGCGTAAGGAGAAGTTGTTGAATACCAACCCTACGGTGCCGGTGAAGCCCAGCGGGCCACCCCAGCCGCCGGAAAGCGTTACTTGGTCCGAGGGCTTCTCCACTACGGTCCAGTTGATATCCACCGTGCCATCGGCTTGGTTCGGCACCGGGGATGGGTTTACTTTCTCGGGGTCGAAGTAGCCGAGCGTGGCCAGTTCCCGCTGAGAGCGGATGATGTCTTCGCGTGAGAATTTCTGCCCCGGAATCGTGTACAGCTCGCGCAGAATAACGTGGTCGCTCGTCTTGGTATTGCCCTCCACGGTAACCTGTCGGATACGCGCCTGTTGGCCCTCTACCATTCGCATCTCGATATCGATCGAGTCGCCTTCTACCAAAATCTCAACCGGCTCCACCTGAAAGAACAGGTAGCCGTCGTTCATGTAGAGCGACGTCACGTCGAACCCTGCGGGGTTGTAGTTGACCCGCTTCTCCAGCTTCTCTTTCGAGTACGCCTCGCCCTTCTTCACGCCTAATATGGCACTGAGGTAGTTGGCATCGTAGAGGTAGTTTCCGGTCCAGGTAATGTGGCGGAAGTAATATTTCCGGCCTTCATCCACTGTCATCTTGATCGCGACGCGGTCATCGCTCACGCTATAAACGGTATCGGCGGTGATGGCGGCATCACGGTAGCCCTGCCCCTGATAGTAGTCGAGCAGGGTACGCTTATCTTCTTCAAAGCCCGTCTTCAGGAACTTGGAAGTAGTGAAGAGCTTATACCATTTCTTTTCCTTCGTTTTCTTGAGCTTGCCGCGCAGCTTTTTGTCGCTGATCGCGGAGTTGCCCTCGAAATCGATTTCAGCGATGCGCACTCGCTCGCCCTTATCGACGTTGAATGTCAGTACTACGGAGTTAGGTAGCACCGAATCAGGCCGCGGCAGCACGTTGACCCGCGCATTCATAAAGCCTTTTTCGAGGAAGTATTTGCGGATTACTGTGCGCGTATTGCTAAGCAGCGCATCTGTTACCACCTTGCCCCGGATAAGCTTGATTTTCTTGCGCAAATCGTCCGCTTGCCCTTTTTTGATACCTTTGAAAGCAAACTTCGATAGTCGTGGACGCTCCTTGAGGCCAAAGTCGAGGAAGATGTAGGTGCCTTCAAGCTTGGTCACACTGACATCGGCGTCGCCCAGCAACCCCTGATCCCAGAGCTTGTGCAACGCCTTACCCAGATCCTCGCCGGGTACCGTAATCTTGTCACCCACTTTCAGGCCCGTCAGCGAGATGATGGTGGCAGCGTCGAGGTACTGCGTACCGCTGACCGTGATACCACCAATCTCGTACTGCTTCGGCTCCGCCGGCAGCTCCACAGTGCCCGGTTGCCGATTAACGCCCAGCTGTGCCCACGCAGTGGACACGCTGCCGACACTTAGAAGTACCGCACAAGCTAACCTAATCAGTACCCACGACCGTTGGCGCACCGTTATTGCCCGGCGACGAGCTGGTCGCTCGTTTTGCCAAACCTGCGCTCCCGACGCTGGTAAGCGGTCAGAGCTTCGTTGAAATGCACTTTGCGGAAGTCGGGCCACAATAAGTCAGTAATATACAGTTCGGTGTAGGCCAACTCCCAAAGCATGAAGTTGCTGATGCGCTGCTCCCCACTGGTGCGAATGAGCAATTCGGGGTCGGGATAGGGAGCCGTGGTGAGGGCCGCCGTCAAATGATCCGGAGTGATTTCGTCTGGTCGAAGTTGCCCCGCCGCCACAGCTTCAGCGAGCCGGCGGGCGGCTTGCGTCAGATCCCAGCGACCGGAGTAGCTCAAAGCCAGCACGAGCGTTAGCCCAGTATTAGCGGCTGTAAACGCAATGGAGGCAGCAAGCTCACGTTGGCACGACGTGGGTAGATCGCTGGTCTGGCCAATGGTTTGGAGTCGAACATTGTTTTTCGTCAACGTTGCGGTCTCCTTGCTAATGGTTGCCACGAGCAGTTGCATCAGCGCCATTACTTCGGCAGCGGGCCGATTCCAGTTTTCAGTCGAAAACGCGTAGAGTGTCAAAACTTTCACTCCGGCTTCTGCAGCAGCCTCTACCGCTTCTCGAACCGCCGTTATAGCGCTTTGATGACCGAAGATCCGCAGACCGCCCTGCTGACGCGCCCAGCGGCCATTGCCATCCATAATGATGGCAACGTGAGCCGGTACTGGCAGCGAAGCAGAGGAAGAGCGAGCGGCCATCAACTAGAGCGTATCAACCACAAAAGTACGCATCTGCTCGCGGTCATTCCCTGCCCGGCCGACCTTCATTTCTGCTTGGGGGTTGGGTGGCCCGTTGGGCAAAGAATTTTATAAAAGGTGTAAGACACACTAACACCGTTGTAAAAATACCAATCTGGCCCCCCAGCGTCTGCTAACTGTGGCGACTCGGTATCAGCTAAATTGTCAAATGCATCACCAAATGTGCGGCGCCCGCCCGCTTCCACGATGAGGTTCACTTCCCGGGTAAGCGCATATTTAACGCCTAATCCAATAGGTATTGCGACCAGTAGCTTGTTGGCTTTGACGCTACGCATTGCCGGATTCGCAATAGTGCCACCAACGCGGTAAGCTGTTTGAGTTGTCGCATAGTACCCTGCGATTCCCGTAAATAGATAGGGCGTCCACCGAGTCTCCCGCTTTTGATTATAGTAATCCAGGAAGTTGTACTCAACGCCAGCAAGTAATTCCGTTAGGAACGCCTCGTACGTGGCCTGACGACTTACGGCGATTGGCACAACGCTGCCACCACGCCGCACTTGCGCGTCGGTGGCTCGAATCGTACCTAGGGTTAAGCCAGCGCGCAATGTTAACGCAGCAGACACATCGCGCTTATAGAATACCGTACCCGCTAGTCGATTCCCGAGTACTCGATACCGCGGAGCAACCTCACCTCGGTAAATCATCCCACCTAAACCGCCTCCTAGCTCAGAGGTGGCTTGAGGATGGCCTTGTGCTCGGGCTGAAGACACAAAAAAAACACTCCCTGCCAGCGCTATACTGGCAAGGAGTGTTGAATCAGGAAGCAAAGCTAATCGCATTCAGTAGAAGGGAGCAGACACCGCCCCGTCTATCTGAACTTAGGGCTTTTAGTATCCGGGATCAGAATATACGAGAGATTGAAACCGGAAACGATGTACCAATCCTTCTCATTGTTCGTGCCACGCTGGGATCCCTTATTGCCGTAGGCGCCATTGAAGCGGCCAAAGTTCGGATTCTGGGTACCGTCCGGGTTCAACGGATTGTTAAATGACTGATCGCTTCGGTCGGCAAAATAACGAGCTTGGTCATTTTGCAGTTCAGCTTGATCAGCATATTTTCCGCTCACATCATCCAAATAGTCGGTGAACGTTTTGCGCCAGCCAATCTCATAGCCAAGGCTGAATTGCCGGCTAAGCTTGTAGTTAACCCCAACCCCAAACGGAATCGAGACCTGTAGGCGCTTGTAAGGACTCGGATAATCGTTTTTGTTAGACGAAAACTGTCCTTCCGTGCCCAGAGGCTGAAGCGCAACAAAGTCGCCCGCCTGGTTTGCCGCTTTCGGATTGTGGTAGAATCCCGCTACTCCTAAAAAGATGTACGGCGAGAAATCGCGACGCTTTAAATAAGTGCCACGATTTTCAAACAGGTCGATAACACCGATTGCGGACAATTCGACGATATCGCTCCGAAACCGCAAATTGCGATTATAGCGGTAGATACCTTCGTTATCGTTCTTGTCGGCAGACTTTTGGTCATCTCCCGTGATACGACCGTAGCTCAATCCGACGCGCCCGCTCAAACGCGGCACGAAGCGGTGAGTGAAGGAAACACCGAGATTGGGGCGAGTTGCACCGAAGCGAAAACTCGTGAAGGCAGGCTTTGGTACTAGATCGCCAAAGTAGTTCATCGCATTCAGATGAACAGCTACCGTGTTGTACTGCTTGGCTTGGCGGGCAACCGCCGGCATCATTTGAGCTGAAGCAGATGGGGCGAAAAGGGTGCTTCCTGCCAGTACGAGACTAGCAAGAAGAGAGGGTGCGGACGTACGCGTGATCATAGTTCTGTTCTGGACGAAAATGTACTCGGGGCGACTGGGCTTGTCTGTAGGAAAGAGGAGTAGGGTGATTAAACTGCTACCGACACTGGGCAATAGCTGCTACCGAAACTTGGGGCTCTTCTGCTTTGGTGTCAGGATGTACGAAAAATTAAAGCCTGATACGATGTACCAATCATCTTCGTTGTCAGTCCCACGTTTGGAATTAGGTGCGCCGTAGCCCGAATACTTGGTTTGCAACGCCGGAGACAACGCATCCAGTTGTCCTTTTTCATTGCTACGGTCAGCAAAAGCGACTGCTTGAGCAGTAGGTAACGCACTCGGGTCAGCGTAGGTTGTGCTAACGTCGTCGAGGTAATCCGTAAACGTCTTGCGCCAGCCAATCTCAAAGCCGAGGTCATACTGGCGATCCAGCTTATAACGAATACCCGCACCGAATGGCACCGAAAACTGGAAGCGCTTATATGGAGTACGGCCTTTATAACCTTTTTGCTGACCTTCCGTACCTAGGGTTTGTAGGGCGACATACTCACCGTTGATCTCAGCCTTAGGATTATGGTAGAATGCTGCTAACCCGGTGAAGACGTAGGGAGCAAACTCGCGACGCTTCAGGTACGTACCCCGGTTTTCGAACAGATCGATGATAGCCACTCCCGAAACTTCAACGATATCGTTTCGAAAACTGAGATTACGGTAGTACCGATACGATGCGTCATTGTCATTCATATCGGCAGATTTGTTATCGTCACCCGAAATGCGTCCGTAGCTCAAGCCTCCTCGACCGGAGAGACGTGGCGAAAACCGGTGCATATAGCTAATGCCTAAGTTGGGACGGGTCGCGCCGAACCGAAAGCTGGTGAAGCTGGTTTTCGGCACCAGATCGCCGAAATAGTTCATTGCGTTCAGGTGAACGGAGACGGTGTTGTAGAGTTTCCTGCGGTTAAACTGCTGGGCAGTTGCCGTGGATACTACTAAAACACAGAATGTTAACGCCAGAAAAGCTAGAGTAGTGAACTTCTTCATACGTCGAGCAAGAGGAGTATAGGATTCAGCGGTGAGAAGGCTAGGCTACGTCAAGGGAAACGCGCGTTAGTTCCTGCAAACTTACCACAAATTCCCGACTTTACAACCAGTTAAGGAGCCTTGTGAGCGGTTTTAACGCTCATTACTCGCGGGATTACGCTCATCCAGGCCCCAGTTCAGCTTAGTGCGTAAGGTGCTAAGGAAGTTGGCTTGATGGACTTTCACTAACCGGGCGACGAAGCGCTCGCGGCTTACCGCGAGCTGAATTGAGGCGTCTACTGGCTGGGAGCGCGAATCCAGCGAGATCAGGAAGTTATTTGCTCTACCCTCAATTTCGAAGGAGATAACGCTCCGATCGGGGACAATGAGGGGCCGTACGTTCAGATTGTGCGGACAGACGGGCGCAATGACGAAGTTGGTGGTGTGCGGCAGGAGCACTGGGCCCCCACACGAAAGCGAGTAACCCGTGGAGCCCGTAGGGGTAGAGACAATGAGGCCATCGGCCCAATAAGAGTTCAGAAACTCGCCATCGATGTACGTGTGCACGACAATCATCGCCGACGAATCGCGCTTGAGGATTGAAAACTCGTTGAGGCCGAAGGCAATGTCATTAAACACGGGCCTATCGGCCTCAACTCGAATCAACGAGCGCTCATCGAGTGTATAGTGTCCCCTCACGAGCGCATCCAGAGCATCGGCGACGCGTTCCTGTGGAACGGTTGCGAGAAAGCCCAGCCGGCCCATATTAATGCCAAGAATCGGAATTTGCAATGCACCAACATAGGTTACGGCCTCGAGCAACGTGCCATCGCCACCCAGACTGAGGACGAAATGGGTACCGGCGAGCGAATCGCCTCGCTCGAATGCCGAGGTGTTAGGCGGCAAGGCCACATCCATAGTCAGCAATTCCTGAAACACGCTGCTGAGTACACGCACGACCATCGCGTGGGCACCTAGCGTATCAAACAGCGTCTGCAGGTACGGCCGCATCGGCTCAGTCGGGAGTTTGCCGACGATGGCGATGTGGAGCATATTAGTGGAGAAAAAAGGCCTGTTGGAGTCGGCAAATTACGTGGTGGCCGGCGTCTTCGGCGTAACAGTAGCTGTTCAGATGGGAAAACCAGTACTGACGATAAGGCTGAACTGGTGTCGATGATTAACGGCCGTCTCCAGGACGAACACTCTGTCGTAGTACGTAATGAGGTGTACGCCGACGCCCACTGCGCCAAGCGGGCGGTTACTGAGAGGATTAGTTTGGGCCAGCACGCTGGCGTCGCTCACGTAGCCAGCGTCGGCAAATACGCTGACGTAGGCCGCCAGGGGGATATCGCCGAAACGCGATCCAGCTCGTAACGGCAGCGGCAGGCGGGCCACGTCAAAGAGCCGCCGCGTAAGGCCCTGTCGCAGAACGGCGTAGTGTTGCCCGTTCATCACGTAAAGATCATAGCCGCGAACGGTCGCCCGGTACCCAAGCGCCTGATTATCGGCAAACCCTACCGTGCGGGTAAGGCGTAGCTGACCGCGAATACTGGCTGCGTAAAAGACGTTTGGCCCCACGGGCTGATACCAACGGTACGTAGCGGTCGCCAACGCGGTGAGCTGTGGCGCTCCCCGCAGTCCGACACGCGGGCTTAGGCCAACATCGAATATAGAACCAGTAGTTGGATAGACGAAAGCATTTGCGTGATTGCGGGAGTAATGAAAGTCGCCTTCGACCCACGTACGCCAGGGAGGGGTACCGATAGAGCCAAAGTACCGGGGCTGGCTGAGCAGCACGGAGTCGGTGACGCGTTCGTAGGAGTACCGGACTCCGAGTCGTAGCTGCCGCTCAACGGTGTACCGCTTGAGGAGCGCGCCAGCCAGGTACCAGCGACGAATCGGCAATGTGCCCGCGCTCTTGTACGTGAGAATCTGGTCTTCCTGGACCGTGTAGTCGAGGTTGTGGCTCTGGTAAAGCGAGGCCGCAAGCTGTACGCCCAGCCCCCGCTGCCGACTCAGCGCGTAAGGCAGCGTGTAAAACAGCTCGTATTTTCGATTGAATCCGTGCTGGACGTTAGCGACCAACTGCTCGTTGCGGCCGCGGAAGTTTTGCTGCACGAGGTGGATGCCGTAATCCACGCGGGTATAATCGCGCTTGGCGAGCCAGGCCCGCGGGTTGCGATCGGCAAGGGAAAAAATGGGCGACGGAAACAGATACCAGCGCTCACGCACCGTGAACACGAGTAGTAAGCGACCGTCGCGGCACACAGCCTGGCAGACGACGGCGTGAAAAAGCTGGAGATTGAAGAGACGACGGCGGTTCAGCTCCAACCGGGTGCGCACTTCGGTCACCAGTAGGCTGTCGCCTTCCCGCACGTCAAGCTCGGCCCGCAGAACCCGCTCGCGGGTACGCGCATTACCCAGAAACAGAATCTGCCCGACCACCGCGTGGGTCATGCCAATTGGGCAGGGCGGATCAAGGATTACGAGTGAATCGGTAGCGTCACCGGGTAACAGCACCGGCGGAGGCGCGGATTGTGCCTCGCCTCGCAAGCTGCCCAGCCATAGCCCCACGAGCAGCAGCAACCGACTGCCCAATCGCCCGATCATCAGACGTTGAGGTAGCGTAGCAACGAGTCGAGTCGGTCGTTCTCCTCAGTTGGACCGAGCGCGGAACGGTCGTGGAACTGCGCCGAGACGTAGAAGCCAAACCGTTCGAGCGTCGCGACGATGCGCCCGATCTCGCTGGTATTGATCCGGAGCGTGAGCTTCAGGCGGAGCGGATCCGTTTCGTCGGGAGTGGTGTACGCGGATAGAATCTTCGCGTGCTCCTCCTCCACATAGCGGCTGATCTGGGTAAGTGAATAGTCCCGCTCCAGCATCGTGAGCACTAAAATAGAGCCCTCGCCGCGCATCGACGACATCTGCCCGAAGGCGGCCAACGCATCCGTGATCGTAATTACCCCCACGTATTCGCGTTGCGCTGTGAGCACCGGCACGACCGCCGTCCGATGGCGCACGGCGGCTTCCATCACGTGATAGAAATGCTGATGGGCAAACACGAAAGCATCGGCGTCGGGCAGCGTCCCCAGATCGAGTAGCGGGGTGTTTGGGTCGAGGTTATCGGCGAGACGGTCTTCGTGAATCAGACCCAGAAACTCGCGCCGGTCAACTACCGGGAGTTGGCTGACCCGAAGCTGCTCAAACCACCGCGCCGCCTTCGCCACGGGGTCAGCCGGGCGCAGGGGCGGTATCTTCTGGTTGAGCAAGTCTTCGGCGAGCATCAGGTAGAAAGGGCAAGCGACAAGGTCAAAACGGAGTTGCGGCCGCCTTGTTGGCGGGCGACGGCAACAAACATCACGCCCGGCCCAGTTTGGGGGTTCAACGCGCCTAAATGACGGGTCGGCGAGTCCCTGGAGCTGCTCCTGACTGATCGCTCAAGCCGTCGGGGCCAGCCACGCCCGTAGTAGCTGGTTGAAGCGTACCGGGTGCTCCATCATCGGGGCGTGGCCGCACCGGTCGACAAAGTGCAGCTCGGCGTGCGGCAGCAGTCGCGCGAATTCGTGCGCCACCCGCGGTGGCGTGATGGTATCGTTGAGCCCCCACACCAGCAGCGTGGGTTGCTCAAGACGACTAATGTCTTTGCTGAGATTGTGGCGCTGCGCGGATTTGGCGATCGCGATGATGCGCAGACACTTCAGGTTCGAGTTGACAATTTCAAACACCTCGTCCACGAGCGCCTTCGTCGCGGTGGCGGGGTCATAGAACGTATAGGCCACCTTCTCCGCCACGAAACGGTAATCGCCGCGCTTAGGGAACGAACCACCCATGCCGTCCTCGAACAAGCCACTGGAGCCCGTGAGCACCATTCGGCGCACGTGTTTCGGGTGATGCAGCGCGTATACCAGCGCCACGTGCCCGCCGAGCGAGTTGCCGAGCAGCGTCACGGGGGTATCCGCTATTCCGACGGCCAGCACGAATTCGCTTACGTATTCCATCAGGCCAGGCACGCCGGCGTCGCGCAGCGGCATCTCGTAAATGGGGAGCAGCGGAATGATCACGCGGTAATCGCGCCGAAAATCCTCGATCACATCCATCCAGTTCGAGAGCGCGCCAAATAGCCCGTGCAGCAGCAGCAGCACTTCGCCTTCGCCCTCGTCGAGGTACTGAAACTTGCCGTGCTGCCGAATGGGGTAGTTCATTACCTAAGCAAAGGGTCCGATCGGGGCAGGGGGCACCGGAGCGGTCGAGGCAAACTTACTCGCCCGCACCCAATTGGCGAGCATGGCCAGGCCGTACTGCGTCAGCACGGCTTCCGGATGAAACTGTACGCCGCTGAGTTGCAGCGCCGGCACGTGCGCGGCCATCAGCTCGCCGGGAGCAGTATCGGCCGCTTCGCCCGCGACCCGCGCCAGGGGCACGAAGCCTGTGGCCGGCGCCGCATCGAGCACCAGCGAGTGATACCGCGTAACCTGAAACTGCCGCGGCAGCCCGCCGAACAGCGGCCCGTCGGCCAGCACGTCCATCGCCGAAAGCATCCCGTGCATCGGCCGGCGC
>JBKJUQ010000543.1:0-9784 GCA_046590685.1 Hymenobacteraceae bacterium | reverse complement strand
ATGGAAAAATTCGTGGCTGATGGTGCCCAAGTGATCGAGCTGATTGCCGGCCAGCGACTTCGGCAGCGGTACCATCGTCGAGTTACGGTGCTCCATCCCGTCGCCGACGGCCGTGGGGAGGTAGTTTGCCAGAAAGGTGTAGCGCCCGTAATCGAACTTCGGCAGCCCGCCCCACACCCCGCTTGCCGCGCGGGTAATGCGCTGCGTGCGGGCGGCAAGCGAATCGGCTTCGACATCGGTGCCCCGGTGCAGCAGCGCGATTTCGAGTTTCTGGCCTTCCTGCGTCCAGGTGCGGCGCGTGAGCTTGCCGAGCAACACCGGCGAATCCATCAGGTAGGGCAGATTGGGGGCCGTGTAGGAGCCTTGGTCGGGCGCCGCGGCGGGCGCCAGCTGCGTGGCGACTCGCCACGTAGTATCCGGCAGCTGGCCAAAGCGAATCTGGTGCTCGCTACTGGCCAGCTCGGGCGCATAAGCCAGCACGGCTGGCAAATTCAGGTGCGCGCGTTCGACATCCACGGCCGCATAGGTACCGTCGGCGCGGTCGGCGAAGACAGTGTAGCTGAAGCGGCACGCCTCCCCGCGCAAGCCCGTTACTTCCCAGGAATACGGGTCGCGGTGGCGCAACGCTAGCGGCCGACCCGTTCCTGCGGCTACTGCCTGCACATCATACACGTTCTTGCTGAATTCGTGCAGCGCGTAGCGGCCGGGTGAGGCGCGGGCCAGCTCCACGCGAAGCAGCCCGTGGGTTCCAGTGGCCGGGAAGAGGACCTCGACGCGAACCTCGTGGTGCGTGGCATTTGGGAAAGTCACCAGATAGCGCACTGCGCCGGGGCTGCCGGATTGCGCACGCGTCAGAAGGGACGGAATCAGCAAGAGAAAAACGAGTAGCAGGCGCATCGGTGGGCGGAATGAGCGGGCGAAGTTCTCGCCAAGACCGCAAACGTCACGTCCAGCCCGCCACCTTTGGCCTTCACCTGCGCCGCCACGCGCCGGCCCGCACCGCGCCGCCCACGAGATAGCGTTCGCTTCCAACTTCCCAGCCTGCGGCTGCCAGCGCGCCGGGCCAGTCGGCCAGCCGTTGGTTGCGAAGGCCGGTAGTCAAGCGAAAAAACCGGTACATCACTGTCAGCAAGCCGCGCTGCCACGCCCGCTGCGGTGGGGCAAAGTCGGCCACGAGCCACGTCGCGGTGGGAGCCACCAACGCGCTGAGCTGGTCGATTACGGCCGGCAGTTCAGCCGACGGGAACAGATCCAAAAAAAAGAAAGTGAGTACAGCGTCGAATCCCGCATCAGGAGGCACGTCGGCTTCGGTGCCGAGCAGAAACGTAACGCGCGCTACGGTGGCCGCGGGTACCGCCCGCGCCAGCCCGGCCCGGGCGCGGGCCAACATGGCGGCCGAGGCTTCCACGTAGATCACCCGCGCGTTCGGCGCACGGGCCAGCACGGCCGGCAAGACTAGGCCCGTACCGCCGCCAATGAATAGCACGCGGCGCGCATTGGCGGGCAGGCCGTCCTGCACGGCCCACGCTTGTGCCCGCCGGAGGGAGCCGCCGAAGACGGCCGCCGCGAGGCCATCATAAAAGGGCGCCACTGAATCGAAATTTCCCGTACGCACTCGCGGATTGTATTTTAAACTGACTCAATGATACACGCTGCCCGCCGCCGGCTCGCTGCCGCGCTGGCGTTGCTCACGCTCGAAACGGCACTTTTACTTGGGGCGTGGCTCGTGTGCGTCGGTCTGGTCCTGACGTTGGGCGAATGGTGGCTGGCGCACGGCACGTTCGGCTCCGACGCGGCGGCGTTCGAGCTGCTGGGTCGCGCCCGCGCCACCGCGCCCGCGCTCACGCCCGTGATGGTGGCGTTTACGTGGGTCGGTACGCACTACGTGATGATTCCGCTCGGGCTGATCCTGCTGGGGTGGCTGGTGTTCCACCGCCGGCACCCGTGGCACTCGTGGCGGGTCCCGGTCGTGGCGCTCGGCTCCACGCTGCTCAATGGCCTGCTTAAAGTAACCTACCACCGGCCCCGCCCGCTCGTGCCGCACCTGGTGCCCGCCCACGGCCTGAGTTTCCCCAGTGGCCACGCGATGGTAGCCGCTTCGTTCTGGGGCTTGTTGTGGTGGTTGGCACGCCGACACCTGCCCGGTGGCTGGCGCCGTACCGCCGCGTTGTGGGGTCTGCCCTTGTTAGCCCTGCTGATCGGGGGCAGCCGCGTGTATCTGGGCGTGCATTACGCATCTGATGTGGTGGCTGGCTTCGCCGCCGGCTTAGCCTGGCTGGGACTGGTGCTAACGGTCATCGGCCGGTTTGAGCGCCGCGCGGCGCACGCGCTGGTACCCGAACAGCCACTCGCCCCACCCACGAGCGAAGAGTGAGGCGGGCGCCGCTTTTTTCTCCGTGCCCACACTTGCGCCGTCCGGAATCGGTGCCTTACCTTTGCAGCACCACCTGCGGCCCTTTACGGGGCAATAGGTTCGCCTGAAAAGTTGCGGTTGTGGCGAAATTGGTAGACGCGCTGTCTTCAGGCGGCAGTGCCGCAAGGCGTGAAAGTTCGAATCTTTTCAACCGCACTCTCAAAAGCCCGACCTTCCCGGTCGGGCTTTTTTGTTGCCTTTTCGGCTCATTTTGAGGCTAATCGGCCAACCAGACCCGCAAGGCGTGTAAGCCGCGGACGCCCTGCGCATCCTCCAGCGCGAGGTGTTCCGTTTCGGGGCGTAGCAGCCCCTGCGTGCGAAAAAGAGCTAGATACTCTTCGTACTCCGCCGCCTCGCGCGGCTGCTGATACACGATCGCGATGGCCCCCGGTTGCGTCAGGCGTTCGCTCTGACCAACCTTGCTGAGATACGTGGCCTTGTCGATCCGCTTTTTGATGATTTCGTAGCGGGCATTCCACGCGCCGTCGACATCGAACTGGCGCTCATCTTCGCGGAAACGAACCGCGAGCGGCTGCGAATTGACGAGCAAGAGCTGGGTAGTGGCGAGCGGAACGGGTAAGTCGGGCCGGAGGGCAGCGGTTGCCTTCGCGATCTCGATCAGCGTGCGAAGCTGCCAGAGGCGCAGATTCTTGAGAATGCTGGGGTCAAACACCCGATTCTCCACCAGCGAGGCGCCGACGTAGATGTCGAACTCCACGCCATCGGTCACCGACTTCCGGAAGTAGTGCGGGAACACGCGCTGCGCCTCAGCTTCTGCTATGTCGATCATCGCGCTGATGTGTTCGTTGAGCCGGGTCTGCGACTCCTCAAACGCCCGGCGTTGGCGGTACACGATGCCGCGTTTCGCGTCGAGCGCCGCCCAATAGCGCTGAATCGAGGGCCGCGCCTCGGGGGTGTTGGAGACGAGGTATTCGAGTAACGGCTCCACTTCGGTGCGGAGCGTGTCGAGGATCGTGACTTCATCTTCCGCCACCAGGCCTTCGCGCAGGTTCAGCAGGTTGCGGCGGGTAAAAAAGCGCATCTCCTCCACGATGGGAAGCGAGTGGGCTTCGCCGGCGATGTTGAGCACGCGATTCGCCAGGTGCAGGTGCTCCGTGAGATCGGCCCGAACGGCTTCGGCCCGCGCCGACGACGACCCGCGCACGTCGATCGCCGCGTACAGCGGATATACTTCCGGGAAAACGATGGGCCGCATCTGTGACCCCGCCGCGCCCGTGCGCTGGCGGGCGAGCAAGTCCTCGACGGCCTCCACGAATCGCCATTCGAGTGCCGGGTGAATGGCGGTGAAGCGTTCCTTCACAATGGCCTGCACCCGCGCCCACTCCGCCTCCTGGTGGCGGTGGACCGCAACGGCGAAGAGGGGGAGAAACTGCTCGATGAGGCCCAGAAGCGTCGTTTTCAGGGTGCCCGGCAGAGGCGAGCTAAGCTCCAGCACCCCGAGCACATCGGCGCCGTAGCTCAACGGACACAGCGCGACCGAGCGAATATCGAGGGCGCGGACCTGCTCGCGCAGGGTGACCGATAAGTCGGGCGCCGTTTCTACGTCTGGCACTACCAGCGGCGCGCCGGTGCGTGCGAGCTGGTTGAACAGCCGCCGAAACTCGTTGGCCTCGGCCGCGTCGGCGGCTTCGGCGTGCTGGCTGAGCGTCTGCTGGCCAAGGCGCTGGCCGAAGGTTTCGAAGCGGCCCTTGCGGGGTTTGTACGCGGTGAGCCCCAGGCGAAGAGTTGGCTGCCGAAACAGGGCCCGCAGCTGCTCCTGTAGCTGCTCGATCCGGTCGGGGGCGAGCAGGACGTCGCGGGCCAGCAGGTCGTTTTTGAGCGTCGACAGGATTTGCGTCGCCGTGACGTCCGTCAGGTGCAGCACCAGAAAGCCGCGGAGCGCGAACCGCTCCGTCGGGAGCTTTTCGCGCCACGGCGCCAGGTCAAACTGACTTTCGCGCAGGAGCTGCCGATCCGCCACCGAGAGCTCCGGGTACTCGCCCACGGCCTCGACTGTCAGAAAGCGGGAGTCCAGCTCCGCCTTAAAGTGCCGGTACAGTCCCGATTCATAGTCGGCTACCGTGAGCAGCAGGGTTTCCTCGGTGCCTTCGCGTTCGCCGTAGTGCGTGGCCAGCAGGTGCTGGTAGGCGCGGCGCATCAGAAAAGTGGTGGTATCGGCGGCGCTCAGGTTGAGCGGCTGCTTGAGCTGACCGGCCGCCGTGACCATAATCCGCCGAAACAGGGGCGTCGCGTACAGCACCTGCCGGTCGAAGGGGGCAATGGCGCCACTGATCGTCGTATCGCGCGACGCGGGGGCGATGAGGGCCGAAAACAGCGTATCGACCAACCCGGCGTGCGCGGCAAGCGTCGCGGGCGATGGATTATCCGCGAGCAGACCCGGCGCCGCGGTCGCTTGGGCGAGTAGCTCACTCGCTAGTCGACCTAACCCGCTGCCCGGGGCCGTGGTGGCTTGCGTCTGCCACCACGCCAGCAGCGGCGCGAGCGAAACGGCGGCGCGAAATGGCGGCGGTTGAACGGAAGGCGGAACGGGAGGAGGAGAGTGCACGGGGAATTCGGAGCCTTAGCGCTTACGCAGCTCAATAAGAGTCGGTTGACTGCCTGGGGAAGTATGCAGATCGAGTAGGGGCCCGTTGTCGACGCGTAGCTCCTTGCGGGTGTTTTCGTAGCAGGTGCAGCACCCCGAGACCGTCGCGTACCGCGAGTCAATCAGGACGTCGCGCAGCTCGTAGCGAAACAGCTCGATTCGCCGCGTCTTATCAACGCCGACGACGCTGTAGCGATAGCCCGCCAGCCCAATGACTGATTTGGCGAATGGCCGGTCGCGCCGGATCAGGATGTCGGGCTCGCCGGGCGGTGGCACCGGGTGCGGCGAGAGTACCACCGCGTCCGTTTTTGCGCCCCCGGTCGTATCAAGCGGCTCGCGAATGAGTAGTAGATGTTTGGTTGCCGTAAACGTGAAGCCGGGCGCCGCCGCCCCGAGCGTGTCGCGGTTGAAGCGCAGGGCGATATCGTCAGCCGATTCCTGGCCGGGACAGTCGCAACTTTCGGCCGCGCAGCAGCCGCCGAGGGTGAGCAACGTGCACAGGAGGAGAAAGGACTTCATCAGGGTTATCGCGGCGGACGTAGCGGGTTTCGCGGGGGGTAGCGGTTGACTCGCTTCAATCACATCTCTTTCTCCCACTTGGCCACTACCACCGTTGCCAAGCAATTACCGAGCACGTTCACCGCGGTGCGCGCCATATCCATCAGGGCATCGATGCCGAGGATGATGAAGACCGGCCACGCCGGCAGGTTGAACGACGCCACCGTGCCGAGCAGAATGACCAGCGACGCGCGCGGCACGCCCGCCACGCCCTTGCTGGTGAGCATCAGCGTGAAGACCATCACCAGCTGCTGACCGAACGTCATCGGCACGCCCGCCGCCTGCGCCACGAACACGGCCGCGAGCGAGAGGTACAGCGTGGTGCCGTCGAGGTTGAACGAGTAGCCCGTCGGCATCACGAACGCCACCACCCGGCGCGGGACGCCGATGCTCTCCATCGCCTCCATCGCGCGCGGCAGGGCGGCTTCGGAAGAAGTAGTCGCGAAAGCGATGCTGACGGGCTCGGCCACGGCCTGAATGAATTTGCGTAGCGGCACTCGCCACGCCAGCGCGATGGGCAGCAGCACGACCAGCACGAACACGATGAGCGCCCCGTAGAGCGTCAGGAGCAGGTACGCGGCGTTCTGGAGCGGCCCCAGGCCCAGCTTGCCCACCGTGTAGGCGATGGCGCCGCCCACCCCCAGCGGCGCGAGGTACATCACCACGCCCGTGAACTTGAACATCGCCGCCGTCAGACTCTCGAAGCCCAACAGCAGCGGCCGGCGCTGGGCGACGGAGAGCTGCGCGAGTCCAATCGCGAGCAGCACCGCGAACACCACGACCTGCAGCACCTGCCCTTCGGCGATGGACTTGGCGATGTTTTCGGGGAACGCGTGCAGGATGATATCGCTCGCCGATTGCGGCCCCACGGTTTGCAGCTCGCTCACTTTCGTCGCGGCCTCCACGGGTTGTTGGATGCCCTCGCCGGCGCGGGTGAGGTTGATGGCGCCGAGGCCGAGGAACAGCGCCAACGTGGTCACCACCTCAAAGTAAATCAGCGCCTTGATGCCCATCCGCCCGACCTGCTTGAGGTCGGAGTGGCCCGCGATGCCCACCACGAGGGTAGCGAGCACGAGCGGCGCGACGATCGTCTTCACGAGCCGCAGGAAGATGTCGGACAACACTTTCAGGCTCTGCGCGGCGGTCGGGAAATCGTAGCCCGCCTCGATGCCCACGAGCATCCCGAGCATAATCCAGAGCGTGAGCGAGCGGCGCGAGGCCACGAACATCGCCACGCCTCCGAGCGCCAGCCACCGGAGCCACCAGAACGAATCCGTCAGCGGGGCGTGGCCTTCGGCTTGCCAGAGCAGCGCCAGCAGCACGCCCAATCCGAGCAGCAGCACGATGAAACGAGTAGGCGACGGGCGCGAAAGGGCCGGTTCGGGCGGCGCCGGGGAGAAGTCAGCGGGAGTATGCATCAAGCGACAGCAAGGGGCCGGCGAAGGTACGGACGAGGACAAGCCCACTACCTTGGGAGCCGCGAGTAGGCCGACATCGGGCGTCGCGCTTGGCCTAGAAGAAGGAAATTACTAGCCCCCGACGAACCAGCCAACCCCTACGGCGGCCCCGAAGGGGCTACCGATCGCTAGCCCACACAACGTCCAGACGAGCGCTGGCCCTGAAGGGGCTACCGATCGCTAGCACCACCACCACGAGCGATCCGCTGGCCCTGAAGGGGCTACCCGCCCCGTCAGATTGGCTCCTGAAACGTGTGCGCGTCCTCGTACGCGATGCCGTAGGCTTCGAGGATCTGCTGATATTCGGCTCGAAACGTCCGCTCCCGGTGGTGCGCCTCCTGGTTTTCGATGTACGCGAAGAGCTTCGGCAAATGCGTTGGACTGACCGAGAACGCGCCGTAGCCTTCCTGCCAGGCAAACTTGCCGACGGTGAGGCGCTCGTCATTAATCCAGCGCGAGGAGGCTTGTTTGATGCGTTGTACCAGCTCCGAGACGGATTGGGCCGGGCGGATGCCAATCGCCAGATGCACGTGATCGGCCACGCCGTTCAAACAAAGGGGTTTGTGATGTTCTTCCTGAATCGTGGCGTTGAGGTATTGGAGCAGGCGCGGGCGCCAGCTAGCGGCTAACAATCCGTGCCGGTATTTCACGGCGAATACCACATGGAGGTAGATCTGCGAATAGGTGCCGGCCATAAGGTGCGGGATAGCAGATGGGTAGCCCCTTCGGGGCCAGCAGATTGCTTGTGGTTGTTGAAGCTATCGATCGGTAGTCCCTTCGGGACCCAACTCTAGCCCTCCCTTGCCCGAGGTTTAAACCCCGGGCAAGGGAGGGCAGGGGCGCCTCACGCCCCCCACGACTCCCGATCCAGGCTGCGGTACTGGATCGCTTCCGCCAGGTGCTCGATCTTGATGTCGTCGGAGCCGGCCAGGTCGGCGATCGTGCGGGATACTTTCAGGATGCGGTCGTAGGCACGCGCTGACAATCCCAGCCGCTCCATCGCCGTTTTGAGCAGGTTGCGGCCCGCTTGCGGTAGCTCGCAGATGTCCTTCACCATCGGGGCGGGCATCATCGCGTTCGAGTGGATGTCGGGGAAGTCCTTGAAGCGGGCGGCTTGCCGCTGGCGGGCTTTGATCACCCGCTCGCGCACGGCCGCGCTGGGCTCGGCGCGGCGGTTTTCGGCCATCTGGTCGAAGGAAACGGGCGTGACTTCGACGTGCAGATCGATGCGGTCGAGCAGTGGGCCGCTGACTTTGCTCAGGTAGCGCGCCACCACGCCGGGGCCGCAGGTGCAGGCTTTCTCGGGGTGGTTGAAGTAGCCGCACGGGCACGGGTTCATCGCCGCCACAAGCATAAACGACGACGGAAACTCCACCGCGACCCGCGCCCGACTGATCGTCACGCGCCGCTCTTCCAACGGCTGACGCATCACTTCGAGCACCGAGCGCCGAAACTCCGGCAGCTCATCGAGAAACAGCACGCCGTTATGCGCCAGCGAGATCTCGCCCGGCTGCGGGTACGAGCCGCCGCCCACCAGCGCGGCGTCCGAAATGGTGTGGTGCGGCGAGCGGTAGGGCCGCTGCGCCAGCAACCCGCCCGCCGCCGGCAGCTTGCCCGCCACCGAGTGAATCTTGGTCGTTTCGAGGGCTTCGGGCAGCGTGAGGGGCGGCAGAATAGACGGCAGCCGCTTGGCGAGCATCGTCTTGCCGGCCCCCGGCGGACCGATCAGAATCACGTTGTGCGCGCCGGCCGCCGCGATTTCGAGCGCCCGCTTGATGTTTTCCTGCCCCTGCACGTCGGCAAAGTCGGCGGCGTAGAGGTGGATTTCGCTCTCGAACACGTCGCGCGTGTCCACCACCAGCGGCTGAATCGGCGCCAGCCCGCTCAAATGGTCGATCGCCTCGCGCAGACTGCCCACCGGAATCACCTGAAGCTGATTGACGATGGCCGCCTCCTGCGCGTTTTCCTTCGGCACCAGAAACTCCCGAAACCCTTCTTTGCGGGCCTGAATCGCCATCGGCAGCACGCCCTTGATGGGCCGCACGGTGCCGTCGAGGGCCAGCTCGCCCATCACCACGGCGGTTTGCAGCCGCTCGGCCACCGTGACCTGCGTTTGCTCGGAGGCGGCCAGCAGCGCCAGCGCGAGCGCCAGATCGTAGTGCGCGCCTTCCTTGCGCACGCTCGCGGGGGCCAGGTTGATGATGCACCGCCGCCGTGGCATCTGGTAGCGCAGCGCCCCGAGCGCCGCCTCAATCCGAAACGTGCTCTCCTTGATGGCGTTATCGGGCAGCCCCGTGAGCAGAAACGCGGGCGTCCCCGGCGCGGCGTTGACTTCGAGCGTGATTGTGGTGGCGTTGACGCCCTCCACGGCCGAGCCGTAGGCGGTGACTAGCATTGAACTCTAGTTTGATGTTCCGAAAAATCTCTGGATAACAGGTTCCATCGCCATTCCAAGAACAGCCATCATAATAGACCACAAAGCCAGTAGAAACCAGTTATTTCTTACAATTTCCCCTATACCTGCTGGCGTTAGTCCACAGGATTTGATTACAGAAACGGCTACTTTGAGGTGATTGTCTTCCTCAAGCGTGAGTATTCTATCAATCATCTCAACTTTTCGCATTGTCGACATGTGTAGTTCAAGAAAGCTTCTCGAGTCGAAAGCATCTGCTTCTTTTTGACCAGTTAGAGCATCTCGAGTTGTGATTTGATTTCTTATCGAAAGATTTATAAGCTGACCTTGGCTGGGAT
>JBKJUQ010000502.1:0-12649 GCA_046590685.1 Hymenobacteraceae bacterium | reverse complement strand
GGCCGCGGCCGTATTGTGGATGTATCAGAAGGTGCGGCCCATCAGCTTGGCATCTTCAGTGCGGGGGTAGCAACCGTAACGATGGAAGTACTGCCGGACGAAGCACTGGAAATGCTGACGGAGCCCTGCTTCGATGCCGAAGATTTGCCCCAGCTCACGCCTATCGCCCTGGAGCAGACGCCTGATACCTATTATTTCCTGCAAGCCGGCGCCTACCAGGAGCTAGCTGCCGCGGAGGCTGCCGTGCGCCTTCTGCTTACGAAGCAGCCCGGGCTGCCGGTCGTTATTTCCGACGAAACCGTGAATGGACAAACCATCCACCGGGTGCTGGCTGGTCGCTTTACCGACTGCATCGAGGCTGTGCTGATGTGCAACCGGCTGCGATCGGTGGGCGCCGCTGCCGATGTGCGGCGGATGACGCTGGCGGAAGGGTAGCGGTTCAATTACTTCACAACTGACTCTGGAGCTCTTGCCGCCAAGTGGCGATCAGTACATTGTGGCCCTCGCAGGAGCACCTCAAAATGGCGCGCGGCTACTGCCAGCATTGATCGGTGTTTTCGATCTCTCCCCTGTTGGCGTGCTAGAGGTTGCTCCTCGCTAATTGGCGACTATCTCCGGGGCTGCTAATGCTACTACTTTGCCCTTGACAGTCCGTGCAAACGGGCGGACTGTCAAGGGCAAAGTAGTTCTCGTGCCCTCGGTGAGTAATTGCCGCATCGCGCCTACCTTGCTTCCCTAAGCAGCACTTCGTTGCGTTCATTTTCACGGCTTACATGAACCCTTGGCTTATCATCCGCGCCACCCTTGGCGCCGTGCTTACCATCGGCCTCACCTGGGCGCTTGATACCAAGCTCGGCTCCGCCCCACCCATGGGCCGGTTCCTAAGTCCTTTCACGGGCTTTTGGCGCAACATGGAATCGGGCGAGCTGGCGAAGGAAGTTGAGGAGCTGCACGTCCCCGGGCTCCGCGCCCCCGTGCAAGTGGTATTCGACGCGCAGCGCGTGCCGCACGTCTTCGCGCAAAACGATCCCGATCTATATCTGGCGCAAGGCTATCTCACGGCCCGCGACCGTCTCTGGCAAATGGAGTTTCAGACGCGCGTGGCCGCGGGCCGGGTGAGCGAGATCGTGGGGGAAAAGGCGCTTGGGCTCGATAAATACAACCGCCGCATCGGCCTGCCCGAGGCAGCCCGCCGCGCCGCCGTCACGATGCTGGCCGATTCCATTACCCGGCCTATCGTCGAGGCCTACTGCGCCGGAGTGAACGCGCGCATCCGCGAGCTGACGTCCGCCGCGCTGCCCTTCGAATACAAGCTGCTTGATTACCGTCCCGAGTCGTGGACGCCGTTGCACTGCGGGCTGCTGCTCAAATTGATGGCCCTCGACCTAACCGGCAAGACCGACGACTACCGCATGACCAACGTGCGGGCCCGCCTCGGCGCCGCGGCCACTGCCGACCTCTTCCCGGACTATCCATCGCGCGAGGACCCGGTGATTCCGGTTGGTTCGCCACTGGATTTTGCGCCGGTGCCAGTGCCCGCAGGGCCTACCGACTTGTCAGTGGAAACGGACGCCGACGCTGCATCGATCAAGCGAGAGCAGCATTTGCCAGCGCTTAATAATCCCGGGGCGACGCAAGCGCTCACGGCCTTCGAGCATACGCCCCTCGAACAAGCCGCCATTGGCTCGAACAACTGGGCCGTGAGCGGCGCCCGCTCGGCTACGGGCTATCCGCTGCTCGCCAACGACCCCCACCTTAGCCTGAATCTGCCGAGCCTGTGGTATCAGATGCAGCTCGTGGCACCGGGGCACAATGCCTGCGGGGCGACGCTGCCGGGCGCGCCGAGCGTCATCAGTGGTTTCAACCAGCGCGTGGCGTGGGGCGTGACCAACGTGGGCGCCGACGTACTCGATTACTACCGAATCGAGTTTGTGGATCACGCCCGGACCCGCTACCGGGTCGGGCGCGGGGAGCGCCGGGCGAGGCTACAGGTGGAACGCATCCGGGTGCGGGGGGCGGCTGACGTACTCGATACGGTTCGGTGGACGCACCTCGGGCCGATCGTGCAGGATTTTCCTCTAGCCCCCGCCGAAAAACCCTTCAATGCGCAAGTGCCGCCTGGCTGCGCGCTGCGCTGGACGGCCCACGACCCCGCCAACGAGCTGCGCACGTTCTGCGACCTTAATCGCGCCCGCTCTTACGGCGAGTACGTGCGAGCCCTGCGCCACTACGCCAGTCCGGCGCAGAACTTCGTTTTTGCCAGTCTGGATCAGGATATCGCCATCTGGCCGAATGGACGCTACCCGTTGCGGTACCCCGGCCAAGGCAAGTTTGTCCTCGATGGGGCCGACCCCGCGCAGGAGTGGGCGGGATGGGTGCCCCACGCGCACGATCCGCACGTGCTCAACCCGGTTCGGGGCTTTGTGTCGTCGGCGAATCAGTTCAGTGCCGACTCTACCTATCCGTATTACCTGGGTTGGGACTTTGCCAACTACGCCCGGGGGCACCGCATCAACGAAGTGCTCGCCGCCGATGCCCGGGCCTCGCCCACCACAATGCGCGCGCTCCAGAATGATGTAGTCGGCGTCAACGCCCGCGACTTGCTGCCCGTGCTTTTGCCGCTCGTACCAGCGCCCGATGCGCGCCCCGCCGAAGCCACCGCCGCCCGTCTGCTCGCGGCCTGGGATTACCGTTACGCTACCGACGCGCCCCAGCCGGCGCTGTGGGAAGTATGGTACGGGCTCTTGCAGGATGCCATTTGGCAGGATGAGCTCGGGGCCAAGGCAGCTACCGGTCCTGCGGCCCCGCTGCCGCTACGCTACCCGGGCCGCGAGCGGACCCGCCGGTTGCTCGCCGAGCAGCCCGACACAACCCGCTGGTTCGACGACCGCACCACGCCCGCTCACCGCGAAACCCGGACTGAGCTGGTGCGGCGCAGCTTCCGGCTCGCCGTCGATTCGCTGCAAAAGCACCTGGGGCCTGATCCGGCCGCGTGGCAGTGGTGGCGCCAGAAAAGCACCGATCTCAAGCACGTCGCGTTGCTGCCCGGCTTCGGCTTCGACGATGTCCGGTGTCCGGGCGGCGCGGGAATCGTCAACGCGACGACCGAGCGCACCGGCCCGTCGTGGCGAATGGTGGTCGCGCTTCACCCCCAGCGTCCGCGGGCGTGGGGCGTATACCCCGGTGGCCAGTCGGGCAACCCCGGCTCGCCGTTTTACGCCGACCAGTTCGAGTATTGGCGGACCGGCCAGCTCTACCCGTTGCTCTATCTGCTGTCGGCTGATGAATCTAACCCGCGCGTGGCTGGTCGTGCAGTGCTCCGGTAAAATCTTCCCGTAGGTCGGTCCTCTTCTACTTCCCGCTCCTTTTTAATCGATCATCCCTTGATCCGCCTAACACTCATTCTCTTTCTGCTTTGCTTCGTCGCGCAGCTACTATTACCGTGGTGGTGGGTGATCGCGCCCGTTTGTGCCGTCGGAGGTTTCTGGCTGGGCCGCACGGGAGGGGCCACGTTCGCGGCGGGGTTTCTGGGGGTCGGGCTGGGCTGGGTGCTGGCGGCTACCGCACCGTGGCTCCTGACGCACTCGGCCTTGCCCAGTCGCGTAGCCGCGTTGCTGAGCCTGCCCGGCGGCGGCCCCGTGCTGGTGGCGCTAACGGGCGTGGTGAGCGGCCTGGTTGGGGGGCTAGCTGCCCTGACGGGTTGGTGGCTACGGCAGACGCGCGGCCGGGGGACCTTCGAATCAGCGCACACGTCGCCGGGGAACCACTAAGGTCGCCACTCGCTCAAACGCCGACCGGCCACTCCTCAATACGAAGAGCGGCCGGTCAGTTAGATCAAGCGCAACGTACGGGCGCTTAAGGAGTCATCACCGTATCAAGCGTGTAGATGATGCCGTTGGTGGTCCGCTGGCCACTGTCGAGCAGGCGGTAGACGCCATCGAGCACAATGGTGCCGTCGGCCTGGCGCACCACACGCAGCTTATGGCCATCAAGGGTTTCCAGCTCGGTGCCCGTCGTGAGCTTGTCGGGCGTGAAAACACCGGGCACCACGTGTGATCGGACCAGCGAATTGATCATTGGCTTACCAACCTGGTGGAGCCGCTCGCGGATCGGCGCCGCCATCGTGCGCATCGCCTCGTTGGTTGGGGCGAAGATGGTAACTTCTTCCGTTGAGCGGCGGAACCGGGTGCGCAGGCCCGCCAGCTCAACCAGCGTATAAAAATCACTGAGGTGGGTTGAGGCCGCGAGTGACTCGGTAGTCGCGGTGGCGATGGTGGAGCGAGTAGGGCCGTTCGGAGCCGCTACCTCGGCGGGGGCGCCCGGGGCCAGGGCGAGCGTCTGGCTGCCGGAGTAGTCTGGCGCGGCGGTACTGACCGCGACGGATTGGGCCAGGGATGAAAAAGCGGTTACCAGCAGCCACAACACGAGGGCAATGGTGAAAACCGGCGAGGCAATAGCGAGGGTGGGCTGTGCGAAACGCATAGCAGTGGGGAGGGAAAAATGTGAGAGAAAGAGAAGTAGCCGACCGGTCCGTTGGCCGCGGGCGGCCTCCAATAGGGGCAGCGGGCGGAGCGGACAACCAACGGTCCAGGCGGCGATTAACTCTTTGGCCTTCAGAGTTTGCCGGGTGGCGAAGCGTTCGGTGGCGTTCGGAAATAAGAGCCGGCGGCCTGTTCGAGGGTTGCTTGCGGCGCAAAAAAAAGCCGATCCCCGCGCGGTGCGAAGATCGGCTTCCATCGGGCCGACAGACCTAAATCAGTCGGCCAAAGGCAATTGGCTACAGAATGAGCATCGCGTCGCCGTACGAGAAAAATTTGTACTTCTCTTCCAGGGCTACCCGGTAGGCGTGCTTCACAAACTCGTGGCCACCGAAAGCCGCCGCCTGCATCAGCAGCGTCGATTCGGGCATGTGCAGGTTCGTGAGCAGGGACGACGCGATCTTGAAGTCGTACGGGGGGTACATAAACTTGTCGGTCCAGCCCTTCGTCTCCTTGATGACGGTCCCGGCCCCGACGCTCGACTCTAGCGCGCGCATCGTGGTGGTGCCAATGGCGCAAATCGCTTTGCGCGCGGCGAGAGCGGCGTTTACAACTTTCACCGCGTCGGGTCCGACCGCAAAGGCTTCGGAGTCCATCTTGTGCTTCGTGAGGTCTTCAACATCTACCTGCCGAAACGTGCCTAAGCCTACGTGGAGCGTGACGGCCGTCATGTTGATGCCTTTAAGCTCCATGCGCTTGATTACTTCCTTCGTGAAGTGCAAGCCAGCCGACGGGGCCGCGACGGCGCCAATGTTCTCGGCGTAGATCGTCTGGTAGCGCTCTTTGTCGAATTCCTCAGGCTCCTGCCGAATCTCCCGGGGCAGCGGCGTTTCGCCGAGGTCGTGAATGGTCTTGTAAAAATCTTCCTCGGGGCCGTCGTACAGGAACTTGATGGTCCGGCCGCGGGACGTCGTGTTATCGATCACTTCGGCGCACAAGTCGCTTTCCCCGAAGTAGAGCTTATTGCCCACCCGAATCTTGCGGGCCGGATCGACCAGCACGTCCCAGAGGCGGTTTTGCTTGTTGAGCTCCCGGAGCAGGAACACCTCGATCTTGGCGCCGGTCTTTTCCTTCTGGCCGTAGAGGCGCGCCGGGAACACTTTCGTGTCGTTGACGACGAACACGTCGCCCTCGGTGAAATACTCCAGAATGTCCTTGAACATCCGGTGTTCGATGCGTTGGCCGTCGCGGTGGAGTACCATCATCCGCGACTCATCGCGGTGGCGGGGCGGATGCGAAGCAATCAGCTCCTGCGGCAAGTCAAACTTAAATTCTGATAGCTTCATAAACAGTCTTAAACGGGTAAGGGCAGTGAAGAACTGACGGGTGACCGGAAGAGTGGCCAGCGCGTCTTACGGTAGTGCCGCCCCAGGGTAGGTAAACCGCGAGCGGCCGCCGAAAAAATCGGGGTGCAAAAGTAACGTGCCATGCCTCGTAATGGTACATCAAGGTGTATTATTTAGCTGTGATTAAGGGTGTTGTTGGTCATAATTCTTTTATTAAGGCACTTGTGGCGACTCGTTATAACTCCTGAATTACCCTGCGATGGACCGTTTCCGGCCACGTCACCCAAACTTTCGGCCGCCCGCGCTTGGGTCGTTAGCGCCCGCCGCGTTACCTTTGCGCCCCCCGCCCGGGAAACGCATTCGGGCCGGCCGCAAGGCCGAAAAAGGGAGTATTTCGGGGTGTAGCGTAGCCTGGTATCGCGCCAGCATGGGGTGCTGGAGGTCGCAGGTTCAAATCCTGCCACTCCGACGGAGCGCTTTCAATCGGAAAGCGTTTTGCGACCAGAATTCGGGGGCCGCATCGGCCAGTAGCGCGCGTCGTTCAGGACGACGCGCCGGTTGAGCTGACTGCTGCTACCTTGATGGCCGGGAAAAAGGCCAAACGAAACGTCCGCCGGGGCTACTTCCAAAAGAAGTAAGCCCCGGCGGACGTTTCGTTTACGGGCGCGCCGCTTGCCGTGCCTGGGGCGGGCGGGCTGCTTTCCTTTCTTCAGCAGGCCTTACGCGATCGTCGAAACAGGTAGTCCCCCCAGGACCGCCACAGCCGCGTTTTCAAGCACTGGCGACCGGCTCGCTCTCCGGGGGGCTTTCCGCTTCCCGCAATGCCTCGGCGGGCGATACATTGCCGTACACGACTTCCAGCAGCCCATTCACGTAGCGGTCGGCGGTGCTGACGGTTTGCTGCACCAGCCAGCGCGCGCCCGCCACGTCGAGCGCCGGGGCGCGGCTGAGCAGCACGGTGCGAAAGCGGACTTCGCCGTCAGTGTAATTCAACTCGAAATGGCCGATTTCCAGCCCGTGGTTGACGCGGTGCAGGTACTCGGCCGCCGCCGCGCGGTCGGCCGGTTGCACGCGCACCGGGTAGATGGCCAGGCACGTGGCCAGCTGTTCGGCCGCGTCGACCCGGATCACGACGTCTACGTGGCCATTCGCGCTGTTGACGCCTAACTGAATAGTCGCACGCTCAGCATCCGCCTGATAACGCCAGCCGAGCTCCCGCAGCGCCGACTCAAAAAAATCGAGGGCATTCGCCATACAAACGGTTAAGTCGTAACCAGTGGCCCCGACTCCCCGACGTACCCGGTCAGGTACTCGTAACGCTCCGTGAGGCGCCCCCCAGCGGCGATGGTCGCGCGACCGATGCGGTCGTCGGGGTCAGCGCCGGTCAGCAGCGCGGGCAGAACGGTATCGATGAGCTGGCGACCAAACTCGCGGGAGGAATTACGCGGCAGCTCGCACGGCAGGTTATCGACGGCCATCAGGCTGATGGTGTGGTCGCCGGGGGTGTAGACTGGGCACTCCTGGCCGGTGGCGCGGTCGATGTCGTACACCGGCTCGGCGATGGTGGAAGGGCGCGTGGTGCACGGCACCGACCCGTTGATATCGCACGAGACGTCGGCAATGACCGAGATGCGGAACCACGCCTGCGTGAGCTCGTCGAGGGTGAAAAGCCGCGGGGCGGCGGGGTCCCAGTAAATGCAGTTGATGAGCAGATCGGCCACTTTCGCGTAGCGCCAGAACGTGCTCACGTACTCCGTCGGGTGCTGGAAGAAGTGCGGCTCGTGCCACGGGCGCTGCGGGTCGCGGTGCTCGTGGTACTCGCCCGATTCGAGGGCAGTGTACACCGGCTCGGCAAATTCGTGGTACAGGAAATCGTACGCCGATACCCGGCGGATGCCGGCGTGGTCGAGCAGCTCGGCCGCCCCTTTGCCTACCCGTCCCGTGCCCGTGACGGCGATCTTGGTGCCCGCCGGCAGCGTGCCGTGGAGCTTGTAGAACTCCTCGATCAGCTCGTCCAGATCGCGGCAGAGGTGCGCGGGCTTCAGGTCGTAGAGGCCGTGCTTGCGGCCGTAGGTCAGCAGCCCGTTGTAGGCCCCCACGATGCCCGCGTAGTGCCCAAACGCGACCACCCGCGTGCCCCGGGCGTCGGTGAGGGTTTCGTAATCGATCAGGCGGATATTTTTCCGCAGAATCGTGCGCAGCAGCTCGCGGTTGTAGGCCTGCGCCTTGATGGTGTGCGAAAAAAACAGGTACGTTTTATCGGGCAGCAGATCGGGTTTAGGCACCTCCTTCACGCCGAGGAGCAGGTCGCAATCCGCGACCGACTCCACCACCTCAATCCCCAGATCGCGGTATTCCTGATCGGCGAAGCAGCGGGTGGGGCTGCTTTGCACCACCACCCGCACGTGCGGCCAGGTAGCCATCACTTCGGCGCACTTCTTCGGGGTGAGCGGGGTGCGAAAGTCGGGCGGCACTTTGCCTTCGCGGACCACGCCGAGCGTGAGGGCGGGCAAGGTAGACGTGGGGCGGGACGCTGAAACGGGGACGGGCACGGGAAGCACGGGGAACGGGTCGCGGAAACGACCGATGGAGCGCCAAAGGTACGGCCGGCCCCGCGCGAAGAATCGGAGTATTGCCCCCGCCGAACCCGGTAAGTTCGCCGCTCGTCCCTAAAAAGTGCTTTTTCGGGATGAATCTCTTCCCCGGCTTGCAAACCGATACCCGAGTAGTACATATTTGTCCCCTCTCCTCGTCTGAGCCACTGTTCATGCCCCGTTGAAATCATGCTTGCTGCTACCCTACGTCTGCTATGTCCGCGCTTCCTGTCCCCACGACGGTCCTCGTCGTGGCTCCCCCTACGCTCCAGCGGCAGGGCCTGCTGGCCACGCTCCTGGAGGCCCGCCGCGACCTCGCCATCACCACCACCGCGGAAGTCAGTACGCTAACCCAGCGCCTCTGCCGCGACGCCCCCACTCTCCTCATCCTCGATGCGGCCCTGCCCGGCATCCAGAACGGCCTGATCGAGCAGATCCGGGCCCTCTGCCCGGCGGTGCGCATGCTCATCCTCGGCGGCAAGCGTCTGCCGTTCGCCGTCGCGCGGTTCGTGGTTGAGCACGGCGGCGGGGCTCTGCTCAACCGCCACGCCACCCCCGGCGAGCTCATCGCCGCCGTCGAGCAGCTCATCGGCAACCCACCCCCCGACCGCTTCGAAGCAAGCGAGCCGCGCCGTGCCTACGGCAGCGGCATTCCGCAAGCGGCGGTTTTCAGCACGCGCGAGCTCGAAGTCCTCCAGCTCGTCGCCGCCGATCATACCACGCAGGAAATCGCCGCGCGCCTGTGCATCAGCGTGCGCACGGTAGATGCCCACCGCCGGATGCTGCTCGAAAAAACCGGCGCCCGCTCGATGATCGGCCTCGTGCTGTCGGCCGTCCGCAGTGGGTGGGTGTCGATGGCCTGACCACTACCTCCCCGCACTCACTAGGTAGAACTACCTAGTGCGTGCGGGAGAAAAATAGGTAGTTCTACCGATGCGCGGCGGTGGCAGGAACGAAAGAAGCCCCGAAAACGCCCTTTTTGAAAAGTGCGCGCCGTTCCGAAAATTAGGTAATTCTACCGATGCGCGGCCCTAGGGCAGGCCCGCACCTTTGTCGGGTTCCAAGTCGCTACTTGTTTTCCCCGCTTGCTATGGGTATTAGGTATTCGCTCATCGAAAATAAGCTCACCCCGGACCCGAACGATATGCGGGCACAGGTGGAGCACGGCGCCTCCATTGGCGTCGAAGAAATTGCCGCCGCCATTGCCCGAGCCGGCTCCACGGTCACGAGGGCCGAGATCCTGGCTTTCTGGGAGGAATTCAGTGAGGAAGTCATCAAGCAGCTGCGGCTGGGGAATCGGATCGTCCTGGATCTGTTCGTGCTGACGGTCTCCATCGAAGGCGTCTTCCGCGATCCGCAGGATGCCTTCGACCCGACCCGCCACAAGGGGCGCATCAACGTGACGCCCAACTCGCGCCTGCGCAAAGCCGAGCTCGACCTGCTATTTGAGCAGGTGCGCGCCACCGTCAGTGGCCCGGTGCTCGACCAGGTATACGACCTTAAGACTAAGGTCACCAGCGGCACCCTCACCGGCGGCGGCGCGGCCCGTGTGATGGGCAGCCAGCTCAAAGTCGATATGGCCGATCCGCAGCAGGGCGTGTTCCTGGTAGCCGCCAACGGCACGGCCACCCGCGTCGATGATCTCCACGACAACCTGCCCGCCGAGCTGCTCTTCACCGTGCCCGAGGGGCTGCCAGCGGGCGTTTACCGGCTGGAGGTGCGCACCCGGTACCGCTCCGGCAGCGAGCTGAAAACGGTCGCCAGGGCCGTTACTCTCTGACCACCCCCTTGCTTTTGCAGCGGCTGCAAAAGCGCAGTGGAGCCGCTGCAAAAGCGCAGTGGAGCGGCTGCACAAACAAAGGCCTTCAGAACCCATAACTCGCACTCCACGACCAGCAGTTGAAAGGCGCCGCGTTCATAGCTAACCTCAGCGCCCTAAATCCCTTCCTCCGCGACGGCCTCCGTGCCGGCGTGAAACTCTCAAAGACACCGAGCCCGAAACCTACCAAGCCTTGCGCGAAGCCAGCCAAGTAGATGACCCCGGCTACCGCAAGCGCAAGGCGGCGCGGATGGTGGCGCGGGTGGGGGCACCAAATCCGGATTATCCCAATGTTTAACGCCTCTGGCTACTTAATCTCAAAAATGAGAAATTTACTCGTAATCGTTCTTTCCGTTCTACTAGCGAATAGTGAGGTTTGTGCGCAAGTCAAGAAACCTTGTGGTACTACTACCAGTGATGCCCGTGCCTGTTGCATCGGAAAGCTGGATGTGCCTGCCGATCGGCTTCAATTATTTCTTGATGGCTCGCGCATCGCTATTGATATTGTGTATTCGCCAGAATTCGAAGCAGCACTTCGTCAGCACGTTGCATGTTTGCCAGAAGCGTCTCGCCTTAGTGCGCCTTGGGCAGGGTTCGAGGTAGATGCTGTATTGACTCGTTTGCGAAAGCAGGTATGTGGCCTAAATGTCACGACATACGGGGGAATACGCGGATTGTGGGTTAGGACATTTTATGGGAACATAGCATATGATGGCGAGGGCAGCAAAGAGACCGATCCTATTCGTGTGAATAGGTGGGGTCTTGCCAATCGAACTCCGGCTGCAGTTGCAAACACGATTGCGCACGAGGCTGCTCATCGAATAGGCTGGCGTCATCCTTCTTCTGAGAAAGATCTTAAAAAAGCTAAGTGTGAGCCGCCTTACGTAATCGGAAACATCGTTGAAAAGCTGGCTAGCAAGCAACAGTGGACCAGCAGCGACTGTGAGTGTTACCAAGGATTGTAAGCTGTCAAAAGCTTTTTGCTATGGAGTGGAAACAGCTCGTGCTTCTGTCAAATTTTATGAAAAATATTACCAGCCTACCCTGCCTTCTCGCTCTTATGATAGCCGCGCTGACGCCAACTGGTGTTCGAGGCCAAGGCGATCATAAACTAACCGCAAACAGGTCTATTTATTCGTTCATATACCCATCAACTCTCAGCGCCAATCCTATTATAGCCCGTAAGGGTGCCAAATTTTCAGTTAATGACTCCGTTGTTATAAGTGGGGCAACTTACTACATTATTGCTTTTGATGTAATTAGAAAATGGGGAGATGAGTATAAGTCGAACGCAAACTACCTTAATAGCACAACGGCTGTTGGCCAATTATTCGCGATAGGGATTCCCGATAAAGTTGCGGCGACTGCGAACGTTGACAAGCTGGCATTAAGAAGAAATCTTATCGACAAAGATCCTAACTTAGTGAAACCTGATGAATCAAAACCTAATGTGACCGCCTTGTCAACTAATTTTATTCTTCCTGCTGTCAGAATAAACCGCTTTGAAAAAGGTCAGGAATCAAACAACTCACGCGTTAGCCTTGATTTTTTGTCCTCAATTGGTGTAGGACTTAATATCAGTAGAGGTCAAATTCAGGAAGACGGATATTACAAAAGTCATTTTGGCCTACAGGTTGGGTGCTTGCTCTCAAAATCCGACAAAGCAGCTACCGACAACAACAGCGTCGTCACATTTGCGCCAACCATTTCATTATCAGTTCTTGATTTCCAGTTTGGCTGGGGCTACGATTTTGGGAACGTGTCCTCTCCCGTAAAGAGAGGATTTTTAAGTCTGGCGTATGGTATTCCGCTTCAAAAATTAAGTCCTAAGTCGTCCATACTAAGAGCAAAGAGGGTTAACATATTCTAGTCTCCCGCCCCGGCCGCTCCCCAGCAGCCGGGGCGGTTTGTTTCTCCACAAACGTCCCCGAAACCACGGTGGTGCTTATTGTTGAACTGTAAAGCAACTCACCCACCAAGCCAGCCCAACGCGCTGGCTTCAATACACTATACACTCACGCTTCCTGCATCTCCCGTAACCACGCCAGCGCCGTTGCCTCCTCGATAAAGCGGTTGAGGCAGTACGGCTTGTCGTCGAAGTAGGTGAGGGGCGGGATGGCCGGCGTGGTTTCGATATCCTGCAGGTGGTTGGGGGTGAACAGGTAAGCCAGGCACACCCGGCCGGCAAAGCGGGGAGGAAGCAGCGGGAAGAAGCTGTCGATCATCCACTGAATGTGCTGCTTGTTGGAGTCGTCGCGGCCGCGCACGTCGAGCAGCCAGTAGTGAGCGTCGAGGCCCGAAGCCGCGTCGAGCAGCGCAAAGTAGGCCGTCTTTAGCTCCTCGGGCGTTGTTTGGCGCAGCCAGCGCACGACCAGCACGTCCATATCGGCGCGGTGGGTGATGTGGAGGAAG
>JBKJUQ010000459.1:0-1750 GCA_046590685.1 Hymenobacteraceae bacterium | reverse complement strand
TAACGCGGGTCTCTGGCCCGCCAGCGCGGCAGCGCTTTCGCATCGTGCTTGGCGGCGCATTCACCGCTGCCGCGTTTGCGGGCCAGAGACCCGCGTTACGTTTTCCGCCGCCGGGGTGGCTCGTGTTACGTTTTCCGCGGCAGCGGTGATACGTGGGGTTTCAGTTCGCAACTGCGACCGGTTCACCCTTCCTTGCGGGCGACAGACAGACAGACAGCTACAAAAGCTTAAACCTGAACGGTACCCGAAAGTGGCGAACTGAATCAGCAGGAGCTAGACGTAAGGCTGTTATCGCGCGCTTTGCCTCCTCAATCATTGATTGCTTGCCCGCTTCGGCGTACGTTGCCAGCTTTTTTTGATCTTTTTCCCAGATCACTAAACTGTCCATACGCTCAAACTCCGCTGTCTTCACCAGCCCGTCTGGGCCTACATCGAACGTCACCCAGACTGTTCCTTCCATCATAAGCCGAACAGCCAGCTTAGGATATTTAATATTAATTCTAGTTTTTAAACCAGGTTTCGCTAAAGACTTAGGTATGTAAAGCTTGCGGACAGGCACTGCCGGCCCCACCTTCTTCCCATAGTCCATATGGCGCTGGATGTACGTGTCGTTCTGAGCAGAGGCGCTAAGCGCGGATAGAGTAAAAAGCACAAGCAGACTCTTTTTGAACAACATCACAAGCTTTAATGGATCAACGCCCAAGCAATCGAGCCACCTATCATAAGCAGCCAACCGAATAGGATTATCAGCCCGCACCCCTCCACCAGTTTCTGTCGACTTTGTTCCGCCGCTTTCGATTTAGGTGTGAATATCCACTGGATGCTGCCATAGAACAATCCTTCAACCACTGTACTAAATAGCAACCCCAACAGGTCAAGCAAAAGCTCACCGATCATACATTACACCGCCACCGGCGCCTTAATCGCCGGCCATGGGTCGTAATTCTCCAGCCGGAAATCGTCGTAGCGGAAGTCGTCGATCTCCTGAATCACGGGGTTGAGGATCATCCGCGGGAGCGAGCGCGGCTCGCGGGTGAGCTGAAGCTCCGCCTGTTCGAGGTGGTTGAGGTAGAGGTGCGTATCGCCGCCGGTCCAGATGAACTCGCCGGGCTGGTGGCCCGTGACCTGGGCGAGCATCAGCGTGAGGAGCGCGTAGGAAGCGATGTTGAACGGCACGCCGAGAAATACGTCGGCCGAGCGCTGGTAAAGCTGGCACGAGAGCTTGCCCTCCGCCACGTAGAGCTGCACGAGGGCGTGGCACGGCGAGAGGCGCATCTGCGGTAGCTCGGCCACGTTCCAGGCGCTCACCACCATCCGGCGCGAGTCGGGCTGCTGGCGCAGCAGCTTTACTATCTCGCCGATCTGGTCGATCTCCTGCCCGCCGGGGCCGGCCCAGCGGCGCCACTGCTGGCCGTAGATGGGGCCGAGGTCGCCCTGCTCGTCGGCCCACTCGTCCCAGATCCGCACGCCGTTTTCCTGGAGGTACGTCACGTTGGTGTCGCCCTTCAGAAACCACAGCAGCTCGTGGATGACGCTCTTGAGGTGGACTTTCTTGGTGGTGACGAGCGGAAAGCCGGCGGCGAGGTCGAAGCGTAGCTGCGGGCCGAAGATGGAAAAGGTGCCCGTACCGGTACGGTCGGTTTTGCGAGTGCCGCGGGCGAGAATTTGGCGAAGCAGGTCGTGGTAGGCGTGCATGGAGCGAAGGTACCGACGCGGCCGAATACCCGTCGGGCGCCGGACCGTTCGGGCG
>JBKJUQ010000421.1:0-18149 GCA_046590685.1 Hymenobacteraceae bacterium | reverse complement strand
CGAACAGGAAGGCCTGTACGGGCCAGGTCAGGCTGGGAATGAGCCACTGCCGGACGGCAATACCGGCAATAGCCACCCCCAGCAACAGCAGTTCGACGTATTTATTGAACTTGATTTTCATGGCTGGCGATAATCATCCCGTCCGACATTTCGATGACCCGGTCGGTTCCGGCGGCAAAATCGGGGTCGTGGGTAACGGCAATAATGGTCTGCCCTTTCCGGGCCAAGTCACGGAAAATGGAAAAAACGTTTTCGCCATTGGCTCTGTCGAGATTACCCGTTGGCTCGTCGCCCATGATGATGGTGGGGTCGTTGATGAGCGCCCGCGCGATGGCCACGCGCTGCTGCTGCCCGCCGCTGAGCTTGCTGGCGGGCTTGTGGGCGTGCTGGTGGACGTCGAGCAGCCGGAGCTTGTCGAGGGCGCGGACTTCGAGCTCGGCGCGGGAGTAGCGGCCGAGCTTGAGGCCCGGCAGCAGCACGTTGTCGAGCACCGAGAACTCGGGCAGCAGAAAGTGAAACTGAAAGACGAACCCGATGTGCGCGTTGCGAAACGCCGCCAGCCGCGTCTGCCCGAGCCCGGTGAGCTGGTCGCCGTTGATGGTGAGCGTGCCCTCGTAGTCGGTGTCCATCGTCGAGAGGATATACAGCAGCGTGGACTTGCCGCACCCCGACTTGCCGACGATGGTCAGGAACTCGCCCTTCTGCACGTCGAACGTGATGTCGGTCAGCACCTGCACGCGCTCGGGCTCGGTGAAGTACTTATTGAGGTGCTGGGCCGAAAGGATGGGCGGCATGGCGCGGGTATGGGTAGAGGCGCGTGGTACGGACTTTAGTCCGCAGTTGTCAAGCTTAAACTGCGGACTAAAGTCCGCACCACGGTCCATATTCCTAGCCCCGCAGAATCGCTACCGGGTCGACGCTGGCCGCGCGGCGCGAGGGGAAGTAGCCCGCCAGCAGCGTGGTAACGACCCCGAAGCCGACGCCGATGAGGTAGAACACGGGGTTGAAGTTGACGGGGAAGTGATCGAGGACGAAGAACCCGCCGCCATCGAACGGAATCCGCGACACCCCATACGACAACCCAAACCCGAGCGCCACGCCCACCAGCGAGCCCACGAGCCCGATAGTGACGGCCTGAAGCAGGAAGATCCGTACGATGTCGTGCCCCGCGAACCCCGTCGCTTTCAGGATGGCGATGTCCTTGAGCTTGTCCTGGACGGTCATCGACATGATGTTGTAGATACCGAAGCCCGCCACCACCAGCAGCGTCACGGAGACGATGTACGTCATCACATCGCGGATCTTGTTGGACGCCACGAGCGTCGCGTTGGCGGTCTGCCAGTCTTCGGCCTGCACGCCGTAGCGCCGGGCCAGCTGGCGGGCAAAAACCTGGGCGCCGTAGATGTCGCGCATCTTCAGGCTGATGTCGGTGATGTAGGTGCGGTCTTGCCGGAGCAGCTTCTGCACCGTGCCGAGGTTGGCGTAGGCGCGGGTGTTGTCGACGGCCCCGATGCCCGACTGGTAGACGCCCACCACCCGCAGCACCTGCGTCAGGCCGCGCGGGGTCACTACGGTCAGGTTGTCGCCGGCGCGCACGTTCATCTTCTGCGCGAGCCCCGCGCCCATCAGGATGCTGTTGGGGTTGGCGAGCAGGTTGTCGATGCGTCCTTCGCGCATCTGGCCGCGCAGATCGAAGAGGCGGTCTTCGTCGAAGACGTTGACCCCGAGCAACACCCCGTTGAACTGCACGGCGCCGTAGTTGTAAAAAACCGGCGAGCTAACCTGTGCCGATACCCCCGTGATGCCCGGCAACTCCCGCAGCTCGGCGAGCAGCCGCGACGCGTTGCGCAGGTACAGCCGCTCGGGCTTGGGGCGCTGGTGGCGCACGGCCACCAGCGTATCGGTGCCGCGCAGCGTCTCTTCCAGTACGGCCGCGCGGTGAACGTCGGGCTCGCGGTAGAGCCGCACGTGGGCGGTCGCCTGAAACGCCAGATTATCGACGAGCTTGTTGACGCCCGTCATCACCGACGCCATCAGCACGTACATCGCGATGCCGAACGTGACGCCCAGAATCGCGATCACGGTCTGCTTTTTCTTCGCCAGCAGGTGCGTCCGCGCGATCAGAAAGTTGGTGGAAGCCATGGGTTGAGGGGGAGCCGGAGGGCTGGGGGAGTACCGACTGGCGGGAGGTGCCTGCGGGAGATACCTGCGGGGACTGAGCCTATTGCAGCAGCTCACTCTGCGCGGTCAGGCCGCTAAGCACTTCGACGTAATCTGTGGTCTGGATGCCCGTTCGGATGCGGACTTTGTGCGGCTCACCGTCGGCGCCGAGCACCCGCACCGAGTCGTGCTCGACGAGCGCCTTGGGTACGGTCAGGGCCCGGGCGCGGCGCGCGACCACGATGTTGGCTTCCACGAAGGCGTTGGCGATGAGTCCCGCGGGAAGCTGGTCGAACGCGGCATCAACCCGAACCGACTGATTCTCGGGATTGAGGCCGGGGTACACTTTCGTGAGGCGTACCCGGAACGTCTGGTCCGCAAACAAGTCGAGCTTGACCACTGCTGCTTGCCCGACCCGCACCCGCGATACGTCCGCTTCGTCGAGCCAGAGCTGCACGTAAAATGCCCCGCGCCGGCCCAACGTCGCGAGCGGTTCGCCGCGCCGCACGGTTTCGCCCTGCTTACGGAACACGTTGAACACGGTACCGTTGAGGTCGGCGCGCGCCACGGTATTGCCCGCGTCGGTGGCGCCTACGCGGGCCGCCGTGCGCGCCGCGGCCAGCTCGGCGCGCAGGCGGGACTGGGTGGCGCGCAGGCGCGCCTGCGTGGCGGCCAGCTCGTTGCGGGTGGTGCGGTACGCGAGCTCAGCCCGGTCGAGGGCTACGCGGGTAGTGGCATTCTGGCGCCACAGATTTTGGTAGCGGACGTAGTTCGTTGAGTCGTCGGTGAGGCGGGCCCGCTGGCTGGCGAGCTGGGCCCGCAGCTCGGCCACGACCGGCGAGGTAGCGCCGGCGTTGGTTTCGGCCTGTCGCAGCGCTTCAGTACTACTGCTGAGGCGCGCCTGCTGACTGCTGCCTTCGAGCGTGAAAAGCGGTTGATCGGGCCGTACGCTGTCGCCTTCTACCACGTGCTGCCGCACGATCCGGCCGTCCGTCTGGGCGTAAATCTGGTGATCGTCGGCCGGGAGCACCTTGCCCGAGGCATACACGGCCTCCACCAGCGGGCGAACGCGCGGGCGTACCGTGGCCGGTTGCCGGCAGCCCGGCAGCAAAGCCGCGAGTGCGAATGACCAAAGCAGCGAATTCATCAGCAGCGAATTCATTGGTACGGCGAAAGGGACGCCGGGCAAATGTAACTGCCGCCGCCGAACGTACTTTTCGGCATCCATAGCTGGCCGCGCGCCGTTGTAGCGCCCGACGAGTTACCACTTCCCGTCTCTTTCGTTTCCCCCCATGGACAATCTCCCCGTCAAAGGCCCCACCAACTGGGCCGAGCTCGCCACCACCCTGCTCGAAAAACTCACCTCCCAAGGCGCCAACCCCGAAGTAAGCGTCGAATTCGATCAGATGGAGGTGCAGGGTGGCCCCGACAACACCCGCTGGAAAGTCAACGGCGCCGTTCGCATTCGCACCCGCAACGCCAATGGCTAGCGCGCCGCCTATCCCGCAGCTCGATCTCTGGGCGAAGCTCTCAATTGACTTCGACGACGCGCGGCTGCTGCTCGTCGCCGAAGGCAACAAGATTATTCTGGGAATCCCGGATCAGCGCACCCTCGATAAACTCACGGCGCTCGGCGATAAAGCCAAAAAGCCCAGCGCGCCCAAGCCCGCCGGGGGTGGCCCGCTCGCGGCCCTGCAACCGTTACACGATGCCGTTCAGCGGCTCGGCCTCGTGCTCGATCTGCGGGTGGGCGGCAAGACGTACGCGGAATTTGGCGTCGGCCCCGGCCCGCGCATCACGGCTGCGGCGGTGCTCGGCAAGATCGGCTCGTTTTTCAGCCGGTAAGTACAGCGCTCGCGAGAACCGCGGGTAGGCCTTGGTGGTTGGGTACGTATCTTCGTTTGTCGTCCTTTCGCCGTCTTCGCGCCGTTCGCATGAGCTCCTCTACGCCTCCCGGAAAATCCAATCGTGTTGGGCAGCGCAGTGCTTCGGCGCTGGCGCGGATGGAGCGTACGCACCCGCTGCTGATGCTGCTGTATCTGGCGCTGGTGGGCATTTCGGTGCTCTTTGCTATCCTGGTGGTGGCCTACGTCCAGGCGCGGCACTTCCACCCGGTGCCCGATCGGCCGTTCCCGCGGTTTTTCGCGCTTAGCACGGTTCTGCTGCTGCTAAGCTCGGCCGTCCTGCGCCCTACGACCCGCCTCTACCGCAAGGATAATCTGCGGCGGTTGGCGCGGTCGCTGGGGTTCACGCTGGTGCTGGGGTTGGCATTCGTGGCCGCGCAGATCGCGGGCTGGCGCGAGCTGCTGCTTAACGGTATCCTGCCGCGGGGCGCGGCGGCGGGCTCTTACATCTACCTGCTGTCGGCGCTGCACGCCGTGCACCTGCTGGCGGGGGTGAGCTTTCTGTCTTACTTCTGGCTGCGCACGCGTCACGCCGCCGCTGACGGTGTGCGGATGCTCGTTTTCATCCGTAACCCGTACCGTCGGCTTCAGCTGCGGATGCTGCGCCTCTACTGGCACTATATGGATGGACTGTGGCTGGTGCTGTTTCTGGTGCTGCTCTTCACCCTATAATAAGTCCAGGGGAAACTGGCCTTCCGGGCCAACCTCCCCGGAGCTTCACCGAATCACTTCCACCCACCCTTTGTAGGTGCGGTCGGAGTACTCGAGGAAATAGAAGTACATACCGCCCGCCGAGTTGTCGGCGCGCCAGCTAGCCATCCGGTCCGGGGAGCTGAATACTTCGTTGCCCCAGCGGCTGAAGATGCGCAGGCGTCGAAACTCTTCGCCGCACGCGGGCTTGATGCCCGCCGCGGGGCGAAATTCCTCGTTGAGGCCGTCGCCGTTCGGGGTAATGATGTTAGGCGGCAGGACCCGGCTCGTATCGGCCGGGATTACCGTTACCCGCACGAGCGTATCGCGTTTCAGGGAGCGGTTACAAACGTCGCCTTCCACCTGCAGGCGCAGCTCGTAGTCGCCGGGGGGCGTGGTGCAGGGCACGTCCCACGTCAGGCGCGTAGTAGCGGTGCCATCGGCGGTGCTGCTGGGACACCTCACCCCTAAGCCGGCCAATGGCCCAGCCGCGAGATTCAGTCCGCGAACGGTGACGCGCGAGCCGGAATCGACGTCGACCCCGATAAAGTCAAACGCCAGCTGCTCGCCTACCCGGACCGTGTAGCCCGCAGCCGTAGCGGGGTCGGCGAAGGCCAAGGTCGGCGGCGTATCGGCCAGTAAGCGACTCTGGACCGTGAACCAAACTGTATCGCGCTGCGGGGCCGGGCAGGCGCGGTCGGCCACGATCAGCGCGAGCCGGAGCGGCGCGCCGTCACGGCCAAAGCAGTCGTCGAAGCACAGCCGGGCCACGAGCGTGTCGCGCCGGCCGTCTACATTCACAATTCCGCTGCTGACACTCAGGCTCGGTAGCACCGTGCCGGACGGGGCTCCCGGCGCCACTACCTTAAAGGTCAGGTGGGAGTTGATTTCTGCGTCTACCGCGTAGAGATTCAGGCAGCGGGTAGCGGGCGGATCGGGCAGCTGCAACACGGTGCCCGGCACGTAAGGCAGCGCCTGACCGGGCAGGCCCACCTGCGTGAGGGTAAGGCCGGGGGGGGCATTCGTCGGGCAGTTGACCACCAGCTCCTGAAACTCGCGGCGTACTTCTCCCAGGCGTACGCCGTCGCGGTATTCCGTGCACCGCACCGCGAAGACGTACAAGCCCGGCTGCCCGGCCGTAAAGGACAACTCGCCGGTGCGTGGGTGAATAGTGAGCGGCTGCGGCCCGGCGATCTGATGGAGCGAGTCGAACCCCGCCACCCACGCGATGCGGAGGTAAGGCGCCGGCCGGGGCGGATTGGGCGTTACCATCGATTGCGCCGTGCTCGAGTGCCCCCGCAGCGGCGTTACCAGCGCGTACACGAGCGAATCACCATCGGGATCAGCCCCGCCGAACGGCGTACGAAACGGCGTGTTCACGCACGCCGGATCGCGGACGGGCTCGAAGGTCGTCGGCGAAGAGTTCAGGAAGCGCTGCCCATTCTTTAGCAGGGCCGGAAACTGCAAGTAAAACGTCTGGCCCGTCGAGCCTGGGTCTACAATGTTGGTGATCGATCGGTTACGGCAACACCGCTCCCAGACCAGGTAATAGCCCGCGGGGCTGGTGTAGCGCGTGGGGTCCAGCACTACGTCGCGCTGATAGTTCAGCTGGGAGGTGCGCAACGTGTTAAGCTGACACGCCGGGTCGGAGTACGCCACCGGCTGCTGACTCTTGAGACTGATTAGAAACGTATCGACCAAGGCCTTGGTGCGCTTCTCGTAGATCGCCAGTATTGCGTTCTGATCGAGGGCGTCGGGGTTTCCCCGTACATCGTCAAAGTACAGGGTCAGACCCAGCGTGTAGAGGCTCTCGCGCTGGTGCAGCATCCGTAGCTGGCCTCCCACGATGTGGGTTGCCGATGCGCCTCCCGTCATCAGCAGCCACAGGCTGGCCGCCAAGGCGAGCGGGCGAACCCAGCGGCTTATCCGGCGCCCCAAAATCAGAGTAGAAAACGGCGTCATAACGAAAGCCAGTGGAAGGCGCGCACCCGAACGGGTGGTAGGCGGTGAGCAATAACACTACCCACCTGCAAGATAGTGCATTGTAAGCGGTAGCCTTCCATTGATACTTCCCGCCGATTCGTCTACGTATCTTTCGTGCAACCTGCGCCGCTTCCGGCGTCCTTTCACACTTATGCTGCTTTCCCGCTTTCTACTACCCGTTGTCCTTACGGTCGCAGTGGGTTTTACTACCTCCGCCCAAGTACTGCGTCCGCCCCTGGCCACGCCCGTCGCCCCGATGGTGGCGTTTCGGCCTGATGGCGCTGCGCGCGGCAGTCAGGCGTGCCAGAAGAGCCATTTGACTAACCGCGTTGCGCAGCAGGCAAGCCTTGCCCGGCGCGTCGCCTCCGCATCGCGCAGCCACGAGCGACTGATGAACCGCTACGATGTGCACTACGCCCACCTCGACCTTGCCCTGGAGCGCACCGCTACCACGCTCGGCGAGGGGTCCAACGTGGAAACGTGGGCGCGCAACCGCCCCGGCCGCGTCCTCGACACGATTGGTTTTGAGCTGCACCCGAGCTTGACGCTTGATTCAGTGCGGGTGAACGATGTACGGGTGCCGGCCGGTCGCATCGCGCGCACGACGCTCGGTAACGTGCGGGTCCGCCCGCAGACGGCCGTTGCGGCAGGCGCTGCTTTTCGTTACCGCGTGTGGTACCACGGTACACCCACGCCCACGGGCGCGGCGGCAATCGGCGACGGCATCACTTCCGCGAATTCGCAGCGGTGGGGCAATCGCGTGACCTGGACGCTCTCGCAGCCGTTTTCTGCCTACGAGTGGTGGCCCTGCAAGCAGATCCTCAGCGATAAGCTCGACTCCGTTACGGTCTGGGTCACTACGAGCGCCGCCAACAAGGTCGGGTCGAATGGCGTGCTGGAAGCGGTGACTCCGCGTCCCGGCGGCAAGGTGCGGTACGAGTGGACGTCGCGCTACCCAATCGATTATTACCTCGTCTCGGTAGCCGTTGCGGAGTATGTCGACTACACGACGTATGCTCATCCAGCGGCAATGGGCGGCGATTCGCTGCCGATCGTCAACTACGTGTATAACAATCCGCAGACGCTGCCTTTCTGGCAAGCTGATATTGACGAGACGGCGCCGATGATTGAGAATTTCTCGGCGAAGTTTGGTCTCTATCCTTTCTGGCGCGAAAAGTATGGCCACTCCATGGCTCCACTCGGCGGCGGCATGGAGCACCAAACGATGACAACGCAAGGGACCTTCGATTTCGACCTGACGTCGCACGAGCTGATGCACCAGTGGTTTGGCGACTATGTGACGTGCCGCTCGTGGCGCGACATCTGGCTCAACGAGGGTTTCGCCTCGTATGGCGAGTACGTGACGTTGCAAGCCTTGCGTCCCGCGGATGCGCCGGCGTGGCTCGAAGACACCCGACAGGCTGCCCTGAGCCAGTTTGAGGGCTCGGTCGCCGTCCCCGACACGCTCGATAGCAATCGGATCTTCGACTACGGACTTACCTATCAGAAGGGCGCGGCCGTGCTACACATGCTCCGTCACGTAGTGGGGAATGATTCCGCTTTTTTCGCTGGCATCCGGACCTACGTACGTGAGTTCGGTGGGTCAGTCGCGACCACCGCGGATCTTCAACGGTCGCTCGAAGCGAGCCTGGGCCGGCCACTCGGCTGGTTTTTTCAGCAGTGGATTCCGGGCGAGGGCTTTGCCCGGACAGACATTGGCTGGAATCAGGTCAGTAGCCAGTTCGTGCTTCAAAGCAGTCAGTCGGCGACGGCCCCCGGTATCACGCCTTTCTTTCGCATGCCGCTGGAAGTGCGCCTCACCTTCGCCGCGGGTGGCCCGGCGCCACTTACGGTGCGTATCGAGCAAACCCAGCGTACGCAGCGCTGGACCCTACCGCTGCCGGCGGGCGCGGCCGTTTCACGCGTCGAGATCGATCCCAATCACTGGAATTTGCTGCAGGTGACGCGTATTCAGCGCAACAACGTGCTGCAGCCCTTAGGTCTTACCGCTGATGCCGGTGAGGAGCTGGTGAGCATTTATCCAAATCCCTGCTTGGAGTATCTAACCGTTTCCGCCGCCGATCAGGTACGGACTGCGGAAGTGATTGATCTTGCTGGGCGCGTCGTATCGCGGCAGCTGTTGGCCGCCCACGCAACTTCCCTCACCACCCGTGCGCTTGCCCCCGGCACTTACTTGCTTCGGCTGACCGATCCTGCCGGCCAGAGCCGACAAGTGCGGTTCACTCGGCAATAAGCACAGGTCCGTATTGATCAGGCGTCGCAGCCGAGTACGTGGCGTAGCAGCTCGTCGAACGTCGGTGCCGGAGTGAAAATAGCATCGGGTAACGGCGATGAGTGGAGCCGGAGCATCATCGGCTGCTGGGCACGCCGCACAAAGTCGACCGTCACTTGACCAAACCGCTGGTTGCACAAACTCGCGTCGGCCGCCGGGGAGGGGAGAGGATGGAGAACATATTTCTCAATTGTGTCGTCCGGGTGGGCGCCGCCCGGGCAAGGCCGCCGATCAGCGTGCGCAACCCGGTAGCCAAGGGCGAGTACGCGTTCGCGGAGGAGCGTAAACAAGTGCTTGAAATTCACTCGCCCGATACGCTCATCGTAGAGCAGCGCCACGCCTCCTGGTGGCCCGCCCGCTTCGGGTGTGAGGGGCTCAACGGCCCAGGCCGTCGGCAACCCCGCGCGGCGGTAGTGATAGGCCTTATACCACGGCCCGGTCCAGTTGAGGTACACACGCGCCGCGCGCCAATGGACAAATTGCTGCTGCTGCCCTGGCGACTCGCACACCGGCTGCCACTTGGGTTCGCGCGAAGCACCGAAGCGCCATAGCCGACTCAGAAAATGGCCCACGCGCGTTCAGGTTTCAAAGGATTAGGGAACAACGGGGCGTAGCGGCTCACGTTGCAGGGCGACCGCCTGATCCCGATAACCACGGCATCTCGTAATGGTTTTTGTCAAGGTACCTGGCGGAGCAAGAAATTGCTGCCGTTTCGAGAGCTTTGCCCGCGTCTTCTCCTTATCCGCCCTTATTCATGGCCTCTCCTTATCCTCACGAATTTGCCGGTGCTGTTCCCATTCCTCCTGCTACCAAGGCGGCGCTGTTAAACGAATGCCGCCATCGGCAGCAGACCAAAGCTGATACCGCCCGCCAGGCGATGGATGAGGCCCAAGCCAGCGCTAATGGCCACTCCGGGGCCATGGAAGACAAATTTGAGTCGTTTCGGGAGAGCTGCCAGATCCAGCGAGATCTGTTTGCCCGCCAGCTCGACGATGCGCTCACGGGCCTTGAGGTGCTGCGACGGTTAGAGGAGAGCGCGGCTCGGACCGGGCCGCAGGCTCCGGCTCCAGCAGTTGCGTGCCTCGGCACACTGGTCGAGACCGATCGTGGTGGCCGTTTTTTTCTCTCGATCTCCTTGGGGCCACTGCCTGACCCCAAGGGTGGGGCGCCTTGGCTGGCGGTGTCTACTTCTTCGCCCATCGGGCAGGTGCTGGTCGGCCGGCGCGTGGGCGACCACTTTCTGTTTCGCGGCGAAACTCACACAATTACGGCCGTGAGGTAACGTGCAAAAAATAGTGCGACCAGCAGGAAGTCAGCTAATCGGGCTGAATCTTGCTGGTCGCACTACTTTATTCGACGCTTTTCACGCGCTGGGCAGGCTTACTTAACGCGGGTCCACGTCTGGGCGCGGCCAATCATGGAGAATCCGATGTAGCCTTTAACTTCCATCTGATTCGCATTCTCCATTTTCATGTAGCACGAATAGGTCTTGCCGGACTCCGGATCATAAATTTTGCCGTCGTCCCACTTGTTGCCTTCGTCATACACGAAGTCCTGCATAAACACCATCCCGAGGCGCGGCCGCGAGCGAAGCTTCGGTTCAGGGTTTTCGGAATCCGTTTTGGCCTTGCCCGCCGCATCGTTGGGCTCACGCAACGATACAATCTTGCCGCATAGCTTACTGCCACATTGGTAGATCTCGAAGGTGGCCTTCTTCTCCGAATTGGTCCAGGTGCCGAGAGGAGAGAGCTTTTGGGCCGCAGCCGAAAACGCAGTCAACAGGCCCAGGGCCAGCATTAGCGGAAAAATTTTGCGCATTGGGGTTGGTAGAAAAGAAAGTGAAAGCGCCTGATCGCCAGTCGTTCGGGCCGCCTCAACTTGCGTGGCAAGGAACGGGCCAGCCGGGCAGCTCCCAAAAGTGAAAAAAAATTTGTGAAACGCGTGAAACCTAACCCGCTCGTTTTACTTTTACAGCCGAGCAGCAGGGTGCTGCGGCGCGACTGCCGGGAGGCAGCCGCGGTTGTTTCACCTAAAAGAAAGGAGGTACTAATGTCTAGTTCGAGTCGAATGTTGCCGGGCCTACGGGCCGTTGCGAAACCCATCATCACGGTGATGGCGGCCTAAGACCGACAATGCGTTCGGTCTTAGCGAACGCGACCGCCCGATTTAGCTGCTCCAGCGGTGGACGATCCTTCAACGGGAGTTGACCTCGTCCGGCCCGGCAACTACTCGGATTTCTATTACTCCTGACCGCCTCCGTGCCCGACGAGCGCACGGCCTGGGCGGTCAGGTTTTTTTTTGCCCTTGCCGTCCCGCTATACTTCGACAGAGCTTATCAGGCTGCTGTGAGCAGGCGCAGGCAAACGAGCCCCTATCTTTGGGCACGATGCCCACCACTACTATTCTAACGGCTTATTGCCGTTGCGCAGCGCTCGCGTTTGGGCTGGTGCTGCCTTTACTCGCACTGGCTCAAAACCCCGCACCCGCCTTGCGTACGCCCGAGCGACGCGTACTCCTGCGGGGGGGGGCCGTGCACGTCGGCGATGGACAAACGGTAATCGAAAACGGCGCCGTCATTTTTAAAGGCGAGTGGCTTGACTATGTGGGACCCGCCGCGACAATCCCCGCTGACCGACTGGCGGGTGCCGAAATCATCGATATAACCGGGCAACACGTGTACCCGGGGCTGATTCTGGCCAACTCCAGCCTCGGCCTGACCGAGATTGACGCTGTGCGAGCCACAGTGGATGAGCGCGAAACCGGTACTTTTAATCCGAACGTCCGCGCCTTGGTCGCCTACAACACCGATTCCGAGATCCTGCCCACAGTCCGGACCAACGGGGTGTTGACGGTACAGGTCACGCCCCGCGGTGGTACCATCAGCGGGCAAAGCAGCATCGTTCAGCTCGATGCGTGGAATTGGGAGGACGCCGTGGTGCGCGCCGATGACGGCTTACACCTCAATTGGCCCGCGCACCTGCCGCGTACCGGCGTGGTACCCGACTCGATTCTCACCAAGCGCCTCAAGCTTCGCGAAGCGGCCCTGCGCGACCTTGATCAGCTGTTTGCTGATGCTAGCGCGTACCGCGCCGCCCGACCTGCCCCGGCTAACCTGCGATTGGCGGGGCTTGATGCCGTGCTTGCCGGGCGCCAGACCCTCTACCTGCACGCCGACGGCGCGAAGGAGATCGTGGAGGCTGTGCGGTGGGCAAAGCGCACGGGCATCGCTAACCCGGTGGTTGTCGGGGCTGAGGGGGCGGCTCAGGTACTCGATTTTTTGAAAGAAAACAAGCTGCCTGTCGTGCTGGGACGGCTACACGCGCTGCCCCGCCGATCCGATGACGATGTAGATGCGCCCTTCCGGCTCCCCAAGTTGCTCCTCGATGCCGGTATTCCGTTCTGCTTTAGCTACGAAGGCGATATGGAAAACCCGGGCGCCCGAAACCTACCCTTCACGGCAGGTACGGCCGTAGCCTACGGCCTGACGCCTGAGCAAGCCTTATACGCGATGACGGGTGGAGCGGCGCGTATTCTGGGCCTGCCCCAGCAGGGCGTGCTGGCCACGCCCGCCCCTCCATCCGGGGGCACGATTGCTTCGGACGCACCGACGGGGAAGCTAGCCGCGACACTGATAGTGAGCCGCGGCGACTTACTGGATATGCGCACCAACGCCGTAACGTACGCCTTCATCCAGGGGCGCCAGCTCGTTCTGCGCAACAAGCAGCAGCAGTTGGCCGAGAAGTTCGGCGCGAAGTACCCGAAGTAAGGCGCGCGCTGATCAGCAGCGTCCTTGCCGGTGGTGAGCCGATAACGATAGTTGCGCCAGCCGGCGGTACATTGCCTCAGTTATTTCAATGCTGTCGCAAGCTGATGCCTCACCTGCTGATGCGCCCTTCGTTTTATTCGTTGCTCTTCGCACTCCTGCTGATCGGGAGGGTTTCGGCTGGCGCTGGCACTGCGCCGGTCGTACCGCCCGCCAAGCAGCACTACTTCGACTCCTTGCGCACTGCCGCTGCCCAACCCGGGCAGCCTGATTCGATGCGCATGCACACCATGTATAAGCTGGCACTCGGCTGGCGACGCATCAGACGCGACTCCGCCCGCGCCTGGGCCGACCGCACGATGGCGCTGGCGCGACGAATCGGTTCGGAGCGAAAGGAAGCGCTATGCCTGGGGTATATCGGCGCGCTGGTGAAGGATGAAGGGGATTTCGCTGCGGCCTTGCAGTACCAGCTGCGGGCGCTGCGCATCCACGAGAAAGTCGGAAACCGTGCGGGGCAGATCAGCGCTTATAACGACATTGGCCTGCTCCACAAAAACCTGAAGCAGTGGGCGCAGTCGTTGGAGAGTTATCAGCGGGCCCGGACTATTGCCGAAGACCTGATCGCGCACGGCCCTAATCCGGCCGATATGTACGATCGCCTTGCGTACGTACTTAATAATATTGGTACGGTATACTTCGACCAGGGGAAATTTGCGGAGGCGCGGCCGTGGTATGAGCAAGCGCTGACGCAGGCGCGGCGCTCGGGGAGCATCGATGCCACGGCCACCGCCTTGACCAACCTGGGCGGCCTCGAAGCAGAGACAAAAAACTACGTAGCGGCCACCAGGCATTTCCGTGAAGCGCTGGTGCTCGACGAGCGCGAAGGAAATCTGTATGGCCAAGCCTCCGATTTGCTCGTCATTGGGGAGATGGAGACTTTTTTGGGACAGTACCCGGCGGCCGAACGCGATCTGGGACAGGCCCGCGCGGCGGCCCGACAATTCGAGGATGTCCTGATGCAGAAGGAAATTCAGCTTCGCTACTCCCGGCTCTATGCCCGGATGGGTGACCCTGCTCGCGCGGGCCGCGCTTACGAGCGATACATCCAGATCAGTGACTCGCTGTTTTCAACTGAGAGTACCCGGCAGATGGCCGAGATGCGGGCGCGTTACGACACCGAACGGGCGGAGCAGACGACGCGGGTGAACATTCTCAAGCTTGCGGAGGAGCGTCTGACGGTACGAAAGCGCACCATTCAGCTGGTCGCGGCCCTGGCCGCGCTGGTCGCGGCAGCTATTATTGGCTGGCTGTTGCTGAATCGGACGCGGCTGCAAGCCCACATCGCGCTGGCTCAGGAACGAACCGATCAGCAGCGCGCGGCCACCGCGGCGGTCATTGAGGCGGAGGAGCGTGAGCGCCGCCGCATTGGGGCCGATCTGCACGATTCGGTCGGCCAGTTGCTCTCAGCCACCAAGCTTAACCTGAGCGGGCTGGAGCACGAGCTCGTCGGTGATGCGTGCCTAAATCAATCGGCGCAGCATTTATTCAATACCGCGATCAGCTCCCTGGACGAGTCGCTGCGCGAGGTGCGCACCATCTCGCATCAACTCGTACCCAATGCCCTGATTCGCCAGGGGTTAGCCGGCGCCGTGCGCGAGATGGTGCAGAAGCTCAGTGCTCCGGCGGCGGGCCTCCGCATCACGCTGGATGCCGTGGGGCTCGAGCGGCGGTTGCCGCCCTTAGTGGAGGGCGTCCTGTATCGAGTGGTGCAGGAGCTGGTGGCGAATATCGTCAAACATGCCCGCGCCGACGAAGTCACCCTCCAGCTCGTGCACCACGGGCCGGAGCTGACCGTTTTGCTGGAGGATAACGGGGTTGGCTTCGATCTGAATGAGGCATTGACTCGCCCGGAAGGAGGAATTGGCTTGCGTAATCTCTACTCACGCATTGAGTACCTGGGCGGTCGACTCGACATTGATGCACGCGCCGGGCGCGGTACTATTGTCACGATTGAAGTGCCCGTCGAGGCCCGGCAGGTGCCGATAGCGGTGCTATCGGGTGAACAATCCGCTTAACTGCAGTTCGCTAATCTGATGCGCCTAGTTTCCCTTTTTTCGTTGGTAGCGCTGCTATTTGGTGGGTATGTCGCCCTCGCGCAGGATCCCGCCGCGCAGCGGCGCATCGACTCGCTCGAAGCCGTGCTTCGGCAGCGACCGGGCGATACCACCGCCATCCACCACCACAATGAGCTCGCATTTCGGTTTCAGCAGTCGGACCAGCGCCGGGCGTTCGGGCACGCCCGCGCGGCGCTCCACCTAAGTCAGCAGCTGGATTTCGCGCGCGGCGAGGGCAAGGCGCTCACTATCCTGGGGATCATTCACAACATTGGCGGGCACTTCGATTCCGCGCTCGTGTACCACAAGCAAGCCCTAGCGCTCCGCCGCCGCTTGAATGATCGTTCCGGTGAGGCGGCCGTGCTCAATAATCTGGGGCTAACCTACCTCTACCAGGGCAACTACCCGAAAGCAACGGCGACGATGATTCACTCCTTGCGCCTCGAAGAGCAAGGGGGTGATTCCGTCCGGATTGCCGAAGGGTACATTAATCTGGGCAACGTATTCCTTGAGCTTAAACAGTACGAGCAAGGGGAACGCTACTACCGCCGCTACCTGCGCCTAACCCACGATTCGCTCGGGCAAGCCATCGCGTACAATAATCTGAGCCTGATCGCGAGCCGGCTGCACAAAGACCCGCGCGCGGCTGTCCGGTTGGCGCAGAAAGCGGAAGGTCTGACTCGGCGGCTGGGCGATAAGCATTTTCAGGCACAAGCGCTCGGCAACATCGGGGCGGGTTATGCGCAGCTGAAGAATTTTCGGGCGGCGGTTGACTTCCAGCAGCAAGGACTCGTCCTGGAGGAAGCCCTTGGCGAGCAGGAAGCGGTGGCCAACAGCTTGGTCAGCATTGGCAGCAACTTGGCTAATCTGAACGATCCGGCCGCCATTGGCTACCTCACGCGGGGGCTGGCCCTGGCCCGCGAGCTGGGCGCCCGGCCGGTCGAGAAAAACGCGCACGAGGCGTTGAGCCAGGCATACGAAAATCGGGGAGACTTAAAGCAGGCGCTAGTGCATCAGCACCAGATGACCGTACTTGGTGATTCGCTGCTAACAGCCGAAACCAGTCAGCAGATTCAGGAGTTGCGGACGCAGTACGATCTGGAAAAGCAGGAGCAGCAAAACCGCATCAAGTCGCTTCAGCTCATGGAGCGCGATCAGATGCTACGCCGCCGTAACTGGCAATTGTTTTCCTTGCTGGGCGGGCTGGTAGCGGCGGCCGTAGTAGGATGGCTGCTCTGGAACCGCGCCCGCCTGCGGCAACGGCTCGAAGTGGAGCAGCTGCAGCAACGCCAGCTTCGGGAGCGCGCCGCGGCGGTGCTTGAGGCCGAGGAGCGCGAGCGGCGGCGGATTGGCGCCGACCTGCACGACTCGGTGGGCCAATTGCTCTCGGCGGCCAAACTCAACCTCTCCGGCCTGCAGCACGAGCTACAGCTGCGCGACCCCACCCAGGAGCTACTGCTGACCAACGCGCTTGATACGCTCGACGAGTCGTTGCGCGAAGTACGCTCCCTGTCGCACCAGCTCGTGCCCAATGCGTTGCTGCGAAGCGGCTTAGTGGCCGCCGTGCGCGAGTTTGTCGACAAGATGGCCGGCGCGGGCCCGCTCAAAATAGAGTTGGAAACGCTCGGTTTGGAGCACCGCTTGCCGCTGCCGGTCGAAAACGTGGTGTACCGCTCCATTCAGGAAATCGTGGCCAATGTGGTCAAGCACGCGCGCGCCACGCAGGTAATGGTGCAGCTCCTGGGCCAGCCCCACGAGCTGACGGTGCTGGTTGAAGATAATGGCATTGGCTTCGATCTGACGGAAGCCCTGGCCCGACCGGAGGCGGGTATCGGCTTGCGCAACCTGTACTCGCGCATCGCCTACCTTGGCGGCCGGCTCGACATTGACGCCCGCCCCGGACGCGGGACGATTGTTACCCTGGAAGTGCCGCTGTCACCCGCCTTGACCGCTTGAGATGGGACGGCTAGGTTGGGATAAGCGTTATTTGCGCCAGCCAGCCGCTCCATCGAAGATTATCCTTTTTCAACATTGCTAATCGTATGCTCCGACTTCTCCTCGTCGACGACCATCAGATGCTGATTGAGGGCATCAAAACGCTATTGCGCGGCGAGCCCGATGTGCAGGTGGTAGCGGAGGCTAACTCGGGCGCTGCGGCCTTGGCGGCGCTCGAAAAAACCCGCGTCGATATGGCGCTCCTCGATATCAACATGCCCCAGATGTCGGGTATTGAGCTCTGTGCCGAGCTGCGGCGCCGGTATCCCCAGATGCGCATGCTCGCGCTTTCCATGTTTGAGGATCACTCTTCTATTCAGGGCATGCTGCAAGCAGGAGCGTCCGGGTATATTCTGAAGAACACCTCCAAGACCGAGTTGCTCGCCGCCGTGCGACGCATCGCGGCGGGCCACACCTACTTCGCCCCTACGGTGGCAGCCACCATCCTGGAGCACGCCGGCGCCCCCGCCTCCGACTCCGCCCGCGATGCGACGGCGGTCAGCCTTTCGAGCCGTGAGCGCGAGATTCTGCAACTTATCGCGCACGAGCTCTCCAATCAACAGATTGCTGACAAGCTCTTTATATCGGAGCGGACCGTGGAGACGCACCGAAAAAACATCTTTTTTAAGACTCAGTCAAAATCTGTAGTGGGCCTAATTCAGTACGCCATTCGGCACGAGTTGATCAAATAACCTCGCTCGGCTACCCCCGCGCTTGCGGCTGACCCGGAGTATCCCTCCGGGCTAGCCCGGAGAGGAAAAATGCCGCGTAGCACGGATTGCGGACGGGTAGGGGAGGAGCCGACCTTTGTCGAGTTGGTGCACGTGCCCAACACCTCCTCGATGAACCGCATTTTCCGCCTCTCGCCCGTTGCCCTCGTCCGTCTTTCATTGGGGCTGACCATGCTCGTTAACTCGGCGGCGATTGGCCCCGTACGGCCGGCCATCTCGATGGCGGAAGTGGTAGCGGCCGCCACGGGCGAGTTGGCGGCAGCGTGGCAGCAGGTATTGGCCGTCGGTTCGACGGTAGAGTGCGATTAAGCATTTTTGGGGTCTGTCAGCACGCTCTACTGCTCCAGACCGCTCCTCAGAGCCGAGTTGAGCCTACCAGTTCATAACGGTGTTCCTCTTTAGCACGAGGTATCGCTTGGACTCAACTTCCGCCTTCAAGGGCCGTACGAAACACCCCGCGTCGGACCTTCCGACGCGGGTTTTTCTTTTTAGATGTCTACTGAATCTTCCTCTTCT
>JBKJUQ010000208.1:0-2731 GCA_046590685.1 Hymenobacteraceae bacterium | reverse complement strand
ACGCTCGAATCCGAAGTGCTGCCCGGCCTGCGCCGCGCCACCGGCCGCTGGCAGTGGGGTCTGAACGGTTACTGGATGCAGTACCGCGACCAGCTCGTGCTCTCCGGCAAGCTCGACGACGTGGGCAATCCAATCCCGACGAACGTAAAGGATTCGTACCGCGCGGGCCTTGAGCTCACCTCCGCCGCCGACCTGCTCGCCCAGCCCGGCCGCCTCACGCTCAGCGGCAACCTGACGCTCTCGCGCAACCGCATCAAGCAGTACACCGACTACGTCTTCGATTACGACACCAATCAGGAGCAGGCCACCGCGTACCGCGAAACCACCATCGCCTACTCGCCGGCTGTCATCGGCGCGCTGACGCTCGAATCCGAAGTGCTGCCCGGCCTGCGCCTCGCCCTGCTTGGCAAGCACGTCGGCCGGCAGTACCTCGATAACACCGCCACCAAAGCGCGCTCCCTGGCGGCCTACACCGTGGCGGATGCGCGGGTGCGCTACGTCCACGCCGTGCGCTTTCTGGGGCTGCGCGAAGTCGAAGCCGCCGTGCTGGTGAACAATGTGCTCGGCGAGCGGTATTCGTCCAACGGCTACACCTACGGCTACGTCTACGGCCAGCGCTACGATTTCACGTACCTCTACCCCCAGGCCCCGACCAACGTGCTCGCTTCGCTGAGCTTGCGGTGGTAAAAATGTAGCCGCGGGGCGCCGGCCCGCGAGCGCGGCAGCGCTTTCGCAGCCAGCAAAGCGCACCGTGCTACCGTGTTACTCGCTCCGCTCGTCGCGGGCCGGCGCCCCGCGCTACATACCCGCTCGCCGTACCTTTGCACCACCACTCAATCAACCCCCTATGTCCAGTCAAGCCGACGTTCTCTCGCCGAAAGCCGCCACCCAAAAGAAGGCGCCCGGCTCTACCAACGCCAACGGATTTACCGACTACTTCGACCTCGACGGCCTGCTCACCGAGGAGCACATCCTCGTGCGCCAGAGCATCCGCGATTTCGTGAAGCGCGAGATCTCGCCTAACATCGAGAAGTGGGCGCAGGACGCGCATTTTCCGAGCGAGATCGTGCGCAAATTCGGCGACGTCGGCGCTTTCGGCCCCACGATCCCCGTGGAGTACGGCGGCGGCGGGATGGACTATATCTCCTACGGCCTGATCATGCAGGAGATTGAGCGCGGCGACTCCGGCATGCGCTCTACGGCCTCGGTGCAGGGCTCGCTGGTGATGTTCCCGATTTACGCCTACGGTTCCGAGGAGCAGCGCCGCAAGTACCTGCCGAAGCTCGCCTCCGGCGAGTGGCTCGGCTGCTTCGGCCTCACCGAGCCCGACTACGGCTCGAACCCGAGCGGCATGGTGACGACCCTCAAAGACCAGGGCGACTACTACCTCCTCAACGGCGCCAAGCTCTGGATCTCCAACTCCCCCGAAAGCCAGGTGGCCGTGGTGTGGGCGAAGGACGATAACGGCCGCATCCGCGGCGTGATCGTCGAGAAGGGAATGGAAGGCTTCACGGCCCCCGAAATCCACAACAAATGGAGCCTGCGCGCGTCGATCACCGGCGAGCTGGTGTTCGATAACGTCAAGATTCCGAAGGAAAACATCCTGCCCAACGTCGACGGCCTGCGCGGCCCGATGAGCTGCCTCGACTCGGCTCGCTTCGGCATCGCGTGGGGCGCCATCGGCGCGGCCATCGACTGCTACGAATCGGCCCTGAAGTACTCGCTCCAGCGCATCCAGTTCGATAAGCCCATCGCCGCCTTCCAGCTCACGCAGCGCAAGCTCGCCGAGATGCTCACCGAGATCACCAAGGCCCAGCTGATGGCGTGGCGCCTCGGCATCCTCAAAAACGAGGGCAAAGCCACCACGGCCCAGATCTCGATGGCCAAGCGCAACTCGGTCGATATGGCCCTGCACATCGCCCGCGAAGCCCGCCAGATTCACGGCGGCATGGGCATCACCGGCGAGTACCCCATCATGCGCCACATGATGAACCTCGAATCGGTCATCACCTACGAAGGCACCCACGATATCCACCTGCTCATCACCGGCGCCGATATCACGGGAATTCAGGCGTTCAAGTAGGAACCGCCAGTCGTCTTACCTTTCAGCCCGCCTCGACATCAGTCGGGGCGGATTTTTTTATGCTTCCTTATACACTCTCGCAACAACTGACCGAACGTGAGTTAATCGATGGGATGTTTTACGTAGTGAAAAAGCAGGCAACTGTTACCAAGCGGACTATAACTTACAACTGTAATAGCACTGTCTTTTTGGGGAGCTTACCTGTCGCTTTCAGGTAAATGGGCTTCTATTAACTTGGGGGCGGCACTTTTTGCAGTCGTCATTGCGGTAGTAGTAGCCGTGGTACTGGCGCGGTTGAATATTCGTCGTGCCCTTCGTAAGCAGTATCAATCAAATAAGGCCCTTCAGGGAGCTTGTGAATATACATTGTCTTTGGAAGGTATAGCAGTTAAAGGCGAAGGCACATACTGGGAAAGTAAGTGGTCGAATTTTACTAAGCTGGGCGAGACGGCAGATTTTCTTGTTTGCTATTTGAGTACTGCATCGGTAGTTCTGCTGAAAAAGGAGTTGCTCCCCACCGAAGTAATTGAGTCAGGACTTACGCACTCGGCCTGAAATGCGCTCAAAACGCCCGCAAAGGAGTCCCGGAGGGACTATCCCCCGGTAGAAACCGGCCATTTCAAGCGGTTTTTGGAGTCCCGGAGGGAC
>JBKJUQ010000207.1:0-2896 GCA_046590685.1 Hymenobacteraceae bacterium | reverse complement strand
GAAGCAATCCGGCGAATGCTCAACGGCTGCTTGCGTCGGATTGCTTCGCTCCGCTCGCAATGACAGACTTCTTGATTACTGCTGATCGACCACTTAAATAGGCTAAAATTGATGCGGCATTTTAACTGGTTAATGAGATTAAGCTTGTGCCAAGAGAAGTCATAAAATAGGTTACGAATCCCATCGCGAGCACATAGTCCGCGAACGACGCTTTCCTTTCGTATGTACGACCCGTCTCCAGGCGATAATTTCTGATGTAACCCTTGTAAGGAAGGCCGAATTCGTAGCCTCTCATTTCACGACTCACTCCCCGAAAAATCTGGTATACCAGCAGGTCTCTTAGATACGAAAAGTCGATCTGGCTTACTCCTTCAAGATGAGTAAAGTCAATTAGAGGATATTGTTTGATTAGCAGTGCGACGACAACGTGTAAGAGGCCAATTATTCCGCAACAGGCAAGAAAACGAAGGTTATGAAACCAGTAACCGACGGGGCTGAATAAGAAATAAAGTACGAAATGATGTACGACAATCATGATCCAAAGCAATTTTCTTGGCAAGCCGAGGTTATTTTCGGTAGCAAAAAGAGAAATTAGCCCGCCCGACCATCCCCCATACGCGAGGAGTACCCCACTTTGCAGCGGGGTTAGTGGTCTTGAATAGAAAAACGGGGGTAGATAAGACATTGATAAAATATTCAGACTGGAAGCAGGTTCTGCCAGGTAAAAAACAATAAAGGCCGGAGCAAGCGCCCGGCCTTCAAGTCAATAGGGGGTAACTACCGGACGCTTTTACAGCCGCCGAATCTGCGCGCCCAGGGCCCGCAGGCGCTCGTCGATGTGCTGGTAGCCGCGGTCGATCTGCTCGGAGTTTTCGATGACGGAGCGGCCGTCGGCGGAGAGGGCGGCGATGAGCAGCGCGACGCCGGCGCGGATGTCGGGCGACGACATCGTGAGGCCGCGCAGGGGCACGCGCTTGTCGAGGCCGATGACGGTGGCGCGGTGCGGGTCGCAGAGGATGACCTGCGCGCCCATATCGATGAGCTTATCGACGAAGAACAGGCGCGACTCGAACATCTTCTGGTGAATGAGCACGGTGCCCTGCGCCTGGGTGGCCACCACGAGCACGATGGAGAGTAGATCGGGCGTGAAGCCGGGCCAGATCTGGTCGGCGATCGTCAGGATCGAGCCGTCGATGTAGCTCTGGATCTGGTAGTGGTCCTGGCGGGGGATGTGGAGGTCGTCGCCGCGCTGGTTGATGCGGATGCCGAGGCGCCGGAAGGTATCGGGGATGATGCCGAGCTCGGGCACCTGGCAGTCCTTGATGGTGATGTCGGAGCCGGTCATCGCCGCAAGGCCGATAAACGAGCCGATCTCGATCATATCGGGCAGCATCCGGTGGTCGGTGCCGCCGAGCACGTCCACGCCGTGGATGTAGAGGCGGTTCGAGCCGATGCCGTCGATCTTGGCGCCCATCCGCACCAGCATTTTGCAGAGCTGCTGGAGGTACGGCTCGCAGGCAGCGTTGTAAAGCTCGGTGGTGCCTTGGGCGAGCACGGCGGCCATCACCACGTTGGCCGTGCCGGTCACGCTCGCTTCATCGAGCAGGATGTAGGTGCCTTCGAGCCGCCCGCCGGTGGCGCGGATGTGGTAGAAGTCGTCGTGCGAGTTGTAGGTGAACGCCGCGCCGAGCTGCTCCAGCCCCTTGAAGTGGGTGTCGAGCGGGCGCCGGCCGATCTTGTCACCGCCGGGCTTGGGCAGCTTGGCCCGCCCAAAGCGCGCCAGCAGCGGCCCCAGAATCATCACCGACCCGCGCAAGGAGCGCCCCTGCTGCACGAACCGCTCGGATTCGAGGTAGTCGAGGTCTACTTCGTCGGCCTGAAACCGCCACGTATCGGGCGCGAGCTTCTCGGTCTTGACGCCCAGCTCGCCCAACAGCTCGATGAGCTTGTTGACGTCGCGGATATCGGGAATGTTGGTGATCGTGACGGGCTCCGCCGTCAGCAGCACCGCGCAGATCACCTGGAGGGCTTCGTTCTTGGCGCCCTGCGGCGTGATTTCCCCGCTCAGGCGTTGTCCGCCGATTACTTCAAATGCGGCCATTTTTTTTAATGTGCTAATGTGGGAATGTGCTAATGTGCTAATGAATTAAGAAGGATTTCGTGCATTAGCACATTCTCACATTAGCACATTGGCACATTATCTTTTTCGCTTCTTGAATCCGCCACCTACGCCTCCGCCTCCGCCGCCGCCGCTGCCGCTTTTCTTGCCGCCGAAGCGCTTACTGGCGTCGTTGAGGGGCTGGCCGGGGCCGTTGCCGGCGACCATCGTCGAATCGAACAGGTGCTCGGCTTCGATGCGCGCCAGCGGGATGTCGAGGAGCTTGCCGTCGACCATCATGTTCATATCCTTGAGGATGAGGCTGTCGGCGACGGCGTCCTTGTTATAGGTGCGGTAAAACGCTTTCATCAGCCGGCCGATGGTGATGATGGCGCCTTCGCGCTCCTCGGGGTCGGTGAGGCGGGCGGCTTGCTGGGTGAGCTGCTCGATGTGGCGGCCGTAGTGGCGGGCTTTGGGCATCCGCAGGCGCATATCGAGGCGCTCGGGCTTGCCCTGTGCCATGTCATCCGGCCCGACGGGCGGCATTTCGAACGGGCAGTCGACGTCGAGCTCGCCGCCGCCCATCATCAATAGATGGTGCCAGAGGACGGGCTGCGGATCGGCGAGGTTGCGCGCGTCCGGGTTCGTCTTGAGCATCAGGTTCACCACCAGCTGCGCCTGGCGCGTGCGCTCGTCGCGGTCGTCGAGGGAGCGCAGGCGTAGGCCGAGGTCGTAAATCACCGCGCCGTATTCGCGCTTCAGAAGGGTTTGAGTAGGGGTCATGGGGGGAGGGTTAGA
>JBKJUQ010000201.1:0-15685 GCA_046590685.1 Hymenobacteraceae bacterium | reverse complement strand
CGTGCCGCCGCCGTGCCGCCGCCGTGCCGCCGCCGTGCCGCCGCCGTGCCGCCGCCGTGCCGCCGCCGTGCCGCCGCACCCGGGGTAGATTTCTATGAAATCAACCCCGGGCTTTGGAACAGAACTCTTTCAGGGTTCGCAGGATGGCTCCAAACGAGTTGGCTGGCAAATTTCCCGGTGCAACAGGTCTACTTAACCCCAGCTGCAGGTTCGTTGCGTCCCCGGCGGGGACACCGCTCCGTAGCCGGGGGCAGCGCCCCCGGTTGGCGGTGTCAGCGCATCTGGCGTCCCGGAAAGGGGCACCGTTTGATGCCGACCTCCCAGAAGCCAGCAGCGGTATCCCCTTCGGGGACGTTGATGCTGGGGGGACGCTGCTACCGGGGGCATTGCCCCCGGCTACTGAACGGGGGGCCTTTCAGGGGACAACAGCGCGCTTGAATAACCCGCAAATGGCGTCCCCGTCAGGGGACACCGTTCGGTAGCAAACGCCCTCATGAGGCGTGTCCCCGTCAGGGGATACCCCCGGATGGCTTCGGTATCCGCTGACGGGGACCGCGGGGGATGAAAACATCGGGGTGCTACCGAGCGATATCCCCTGACGGGGGATACCCGAAATACGCCGCAACTGGCGTTGCTTAGTCATCCAGGCGTTGCCGTGGGCGCTAGTAGCGCTTACGGCTGCTGAAAACGTACTTCCTGCACCACGAAAACTTCCCGCTCGCGCTGCCCGACCGGGCGGATGCGCTGGAAGCCGACACTCAGCAGGTGGCCTGGGTACCAGGCGTGCACCCGCGTATCGTGCGCGTCGAGCAATCGCTCGGGCTGGGTTGCCGACGGCGTCAGGAGCGAGGTCTCCTGCGGTTTTTCGGGGGCCAGCGTAGTACCGGCAAGTACCAGGTGACGGATGCGCTCGCCGTTTTCGCTGGGAACGGCCAGCGCAACGGCCCCACCAGGCAGTACCGTCGCGGCGACGTTAGCTCGCAGATCCGGCCGGGTGAGGTTGCCGAGGACAAACGAATTCTGCCACCGCAGGCGCCCTGCCGCATCGAAGGCGAGCACCAGCGCCTGGGTGTACGCGTAGCCATCCAAGCCCCGATCCCAGACATTGGTCGGATCGTAGGTGCCGTATAAGCCCGGTAAACCATAGGCAAAGCCGGTCAGGCCGGGGTAACGCAAGGTGCTAAACGAGCGATAGCCCCACGATTCGCCCCCGCGGTAGCGGGGGTAATACTGCTCGGCCACCAGCGCATACCCACCATCGGGCAGCGGTAACGGCCGGTGCAGCAATAAGCGGGCGTGGGCCACCGTTTCGCGGCCCGCGGCGCGGCGGCGGCGGGCCCGCTCGATTGCGCGGGCGCGATGACGCGGCCGGAAGCGGTCGTAGTAGTGCGGGAGGGTGGGCAGGTCGTAATACAGAATCTGGGGCGCCGAAGCATCCGTCGCGCCCGCCTCACTCGCCGGCGCCAGTACCGTACTGAAGATCCCCTGCGCGAACCTGGGGTCGCGGGTAGCATACGTGCCGACCACCAGCCGCGGGGTAGCCGCAGCCACCGCCACCGTACGGCCCGCCGTGAGACTGGCCGGGTGCGGACCTTGCAGAACGCGAAGCGCCGTGGGGATCGGCGAGGTGGTTTGAAAGGCCCGGAGCAACAGGCGGGCAGTTTCCGGCAGCCGTTCAGCGGTGAGTACGGCCAGGCCGCCCGGTTCGGGCACCGCATCCGCCACGGAGGTAGCCGGGCTGGTGAGGATGGGTAAAAAGACGCCCCCGGCGGAGTCGCGGAGGGGTAGCCGCAGTACGGTCTGCTGGCGAAAAACAGTGGCTACTACGTAGGCATCCTCCCCGCTTACTTCAAACGAAAGCGGCTCTATCGGCACCGTCAGCCGGTAATGAAACACCCGGGCGCTACCACTGACGGGCTCGAAGCGCAGAACGAGCAGCTCGCGGGCGTCGGCGTCGGTCGTGCAAAGCGCGTACGGCACCGAGCCATCCGCGGCCAGTGCCCGTAGCTCGGTGCCGGCCGGCAGATGAACCGCCGTCTGCCAGCGCTGACGAAGCTGGGGGTTGTACAGCGTAAACTGGTGTTTCTGCGCGTCGCCTTCGTGCCGCCGCCGGAAATCGGCATAGATCAGAACGCTGGAGTCGGCCGCAATGGGTAAGACCTCCATGCGTTGCTCAGCGGGAGTCGCTGCAATTTCCAGCCGGCGCGTCCCGTCGTTCGCCTGGGCCGAGGCTACTCGCGCAGCCCCCACCAGGAGCACGGTCAGCAGGAGCGCGGCCACTCCGCGCGCGCCGCGGCCAAGGGGCCACAGCCAGGCAAGCAGATAGCCGCTCGTCATCATCCGCTAAGTAGCCGCCCCCAAGGCCAGCAGGGCGCGAAATTCGGCTGGGGTAAGGGGCACCACTGACAAGCGCGACTGCCGCACGAGGCCGATATCGGCCAGGCGATCATCGGCTTTGATGGCCGCCAGGGGCACCGGTAGGGGCAGGGCGGCGGCCGCTTGTATATCCACGCTAACCCAGCCGGAGCCCGCCGGAGCAGTAGCATCCGGCACGGCCGGCGCGGCTACGAGGGCGCGGCCAACCACCGCCTTCTCGCTCACGCTGTGGTAAATCAGAATCTCGTCGCCGGCCTGCATCTGCAGCAGATTATTGCGGGCCTGGGCGTTGCGTACGCCCGTCCACGCCGTTAGCCGGTCGCGCACGAGATCAGCGAAGCTGTAGGCTTCCGGTTCAGATTTGAGGAGCCAATGCGCCACGAACAGTCCCTATTGGTCGACGTATTTACGGACGGCTTCGAAGCGCTCGGGTGTCAGACTCAGCACCCGCAGGGAATAATCGGTACTGTTCTTCTCCGGAAACGTGGCATAAAACATATTGCCCTCGACACGCCAGCGGCCGAGCCGTTTTTCGAGCCCGTCGGTCGGGGCGATATCGTACTGCGTGAGCTCGCCATTGGCGCCAATCTCAAAACCCGTACGCCCGCGACTCGGCTTGAAGGCGTAGGTGTTGGGCCTGAACACGAGCGTGTCGCCGTGGTCTTCCTCGTGGGCGTGCAGCCACGTGCGCTGCATCGTGGCAACATCCACGGACGCGGGGCCCGGGCCGCCACCCCCGGATTTTGGATCAGAACCACACTGTTGGGCGGTCAATAGCAAGGTAATGGCGCCCAGCGCCAGCGGAAGCAGCAGCGTTTTCATCGGTAATCGCGAAGGTACGGCGCTTGGCGCCCGGAGTAGCTATACGCCGAATTGCCGCAAGTGGTGGTCGAGGTGCTGCCAGGTGAGGCGGCCGAACTCGTCGATCGGTAAGTAGCCGAAGAGCGGGTGCTCGATGCCGGCTTGCTCAGCGTAGCCTGCGGGATGGAGCAGCGCGAGAAGCGCGGTGCGGTCAGTTGAAAAGTCGGTCAAGAGCGTCATATCGGCATTGGCGTCCAACTCCTTCATCGTGCGCATATTCCGCTTGAACCCCTGAGGCTTAACCACCAGCCACTTGAGCACCGGCCGTAGAAAGCGGGGGATTCGGAGCGAGGTGAGGGGTTTCGCTCCCGTGCTCACGCGCACCTGATCCGCGCAGTGCACCAGCATCTGGTGGGCATTCATGGTGCCCCAGTGCCGGGGAGTGGTAGGCGTGAGGGCCGCCAATCTTGCCTGGAGGGCGGCGGCGGCAGTGGGCTCCAGAAAGCTGAAAGTAGGGGGCATACGTTTGGATAATATAGAAAACAGAACGCAAGGTAGAATACGTATTCGCAGCCTCCCGCCCGGAGTACCTTCGCATTCCGATGCTTGACCCTCACGACCTGCTCCGCGCCGTGCGCCTGACGGCCACTCTGCTGGAGCTTCACGATGAAAATCCTTACAAGGTCCGTGGCTGGCAAAATGCGGAAGCCACGCTCGAGCGCGCGGGCGAGGATGCCCTTGGTGGTCAACCGTCAGCCGATGACTTACAGGCTCGGGTGGCAGGTTTGAGTAAAGGAATGGCCGTTGCCTTCAGTGAGGCATTGCGCACGGGGGCGCTACCGGAGTATGACCGCTTGCTCGCGGCTACGCCCGCCGGCGTGATCCAGATGATGAAAATCAAGGGTGTCGGGCCGAAGCGCGTGCGGCAACTCTGGCGCGAAGCGGGCATCGAAACCCCCCAAGCCTTACTGGAAGCCTGCGAAACCGGTGCCGTAGCCGCGCTGAAGGGCTTTGGGCCGAAGATTCAAGAGCAGATTCTCGAAGCGATCACGTTCGTACTGGCGGCGCGCGGTCAACTCTTGCTTTCGCAGGCCGATGCGCTCGCCGCTGAGCTCGTAGCGCGCTTGCACGCGGTACCGACCGTGCGGCGCGCGGAAGTGGCCGGCCAAACCCGCCGCGCCCTGGAAACGGTGAGCGAAGTGGTGGTAGTCGCGGGTGTCGACCCAGACGGTTACGCCGCCGTGTGGGCCACCCTCCAGCAACCCGAATCCGGCCTCACGCCGGACTTTCGCCGCTCCGGGCCGCGCGCCTGGCGTGGTACTGCCCCGGCCTACGCCGAGGTGCCCGTGACGGTGCTCCTCACTACGCCGGAGGCGTTTATCAACGAGTGGTTTGTGGCCACGGGCTCCGAGGAGCATCTCGATGAGATCCTGCCCACGGCTGCGCTCGAATGGCTCGCGCCGGCTACGGCTGGTTCTCCACCGCAGCCAACTACGCTGCGCCACGTGGTGCAAACGACCCACTTTCAAACCGAAACGGCGCTCTACGCCGGGGCAGGGCTTCGGCAGTGCATTGAGCCGGAGCTGCGCGAAAACCGGGGCGAGCTAGCCCTCGCGGCGGCCGAAAAAATCCCGCGGCTGATCGATGGAAAGAGCCTGCGCGGGGCGCTGCACAACCACTCCACGTACTCCGACGGCGTCCACACGCTGCGCCGGATGGCGGAATTCCTGCGCGATGCGGGCTACGAGTACCTGGGAATATGCGATCACTCTCGCTCAGCCGGTTATGCGGGTGGCCTGCCGGATTTCAAGGTGCGGGAGCAATGGCGCGAGATCGACGCGTTAAATGAGGAATTGGCGCCATTTCATATTTTCAAGGGAATTGAAAGCGATATTCTCGGTGATGGGAGCCTGGATTACGACGATGACCTGCTGGCGGGCTTCGACTTTGTCGTCGCCTCCGTGCATTCCGGCCTGCGAATGGATGAAGCAAAGGCGACCGCACGACTGATTCGCGCTATTGAAAACCCGTTCACGACCATTCTGGGCCACCCGACGGGCCGGCTGCTGCTCCGCCGGGAAGGGTACCCCCTCGACTTTAAGGCGGTAATTGATGCCTGTGCGCAGCACGGGGTGGCGATCGAGCTCAACTCTAACCCGTGGCGGCTCGACCTTGATTGGCGGTGGTTGCGTTATGCGCTCGACAAAGGCGTCCTGACGGCGCTTAACCCGGATGCGCACGCCGTCAGTGGGTACGCCGATATGGCGTACGGCGTACGGCTGGGGCGTAAAGCCATGCTTACTGCTGACGAGGCGCTCAACACGTGGCCCGTCGCGAAGCTGGCCGCCTATTTCGCCGAGCGCAAAACCCGCGCAAAGCAGCGCGGATGAAAGTTCTCGTTCTTCGGTTTTCTTCCATTGGCGATATCGTCCTGACCACGCCCGTGGTGCGCGAATTGGCGACGCAAATCCCCGGCGCTGAAATTCATTTCGCGACGAAGCCCGCGTTCGCGCAATTGTTTGCCGCGAATCCTTACGTGCGCAAGACACACATATTAAGTGGGGCGCTTGCAGAATTAATAACTGAGTTAAAAGCAGAGTGCTTTGACCACGTTATTGATCTGCACAATAATCTGCGGACGCGGATCATCACCGCTCGCCTCGGCGTGCCAACGCGCCGGTTCGACAAGCTAAACTTCGAAAAATGGCTGCTGGTAAATCTGAAAATCAATCGCCTGCCGCCGCTGCACATCGTTGACCGCTATCGGGCTGCCGCCGCGCATTTAGAAATTAAGGACGACGGGCGCGGACTCGATTATTTTATTCCGAGCGAGCAGGAAATTGATCTCGAAACCTTGCCCGTTTCGCACCGCGCGGGCTACATCGCGGTCGCCATTGGCGCGCAGCATTACACCAAGCGGTTATCGCCCGAAAAACTGCTGGAAGCGTGCGAGCAACTAGCCGCCCCACTGGTGCTATTAGGTGGTCAGGAGGACGCGGCGGCGGCGGCCGAAGTCGAGGAATATTTTCGGCAACGGCCAGCGGCCGCAACCCGGATTTATAATGCCGTTGGGCGGTACTCGCTCCACGGCTCGGCCTCGCTGGTGCGGCAGGCACGGCTCGTGGTCAGCCACGACACCGGGCTGATGCACATCGCGGCCGCGTTCGGCAAGCGCATTATTTCCATTTGGGGCAACACCGTTCCCGAGTTTGGCATGACGCCGTTTCGGACCGAATTCACGGCGCTGCAAGTACTCGGACTGTCGTGCCGGCCGTGCTCGAAAATCGGGTACGCGCAGTGCCCTAAAGGCCATTTCAAGTGTATGCGCGAACAGGACTTGTCGGGCCTGGGGTCAGAGGGCGTGCTGAATGCTGAATAATTTTCTATGATAACCGCGCTAAAACGTCGAACACTCGGATTGGCAGCCGGACTCATGGCTGTAGCAGTTACCGTCGCGGCTCAGCCCGCGAGTCGCCTTTCAGCGGAAGCCCACGCGGTGCAAGTAGGCGAGTTTCAGCGGGAGTTGAATGCGGAGTTCCGCGATCCCACGCAGTCGCCGCTGCCCCCCGCGGCGCGGAAGCGCTTCGACGGATTATCGTTTTACCCAACCAATTACGACTGCTACGTCGAAGCCACTTTCGTGCGCGATTCCACGACGGCGCCATTCTTCATGCCCACCAGTAAACCCCGCCAGGCCCCGTACCGCAGATACGGGGAGCTACGGTTTTCGCTCAACGGGCAAGCCCTACGCCTGACGGTCTACCAAAACCTGGATCTGCTGAAAAAGCCCGGTTATGAGAACTACTTGTTCGTGCCGTTTACGGATGCCACGAATGGTCACGGCACGTACGGCGGCGGCCGCTACCTCGACCTGCGTTCGCCGTTGGCCGCCCGCTTACCACTCGATTTCAACCGCGCATATAACCCGTACTGCGCGTACAGTGACCAGTATTCGTGCCCGATCCCCCCTGCCGAAAATCACCTGAGCGTGCCCATACCCGCTGGGGTGATGAGCGATCATTGACCGTCTAGTTTGCGGCGATCGCCAGCCGCCGCCGCCCTAGCGGGCGCCCCGCCACATCGCGTAGCCGCACCAAGTATAGCCCGGCCGGCAGGCCGCGAATGCTGAACTCGCCTTCCCGGACAGTGGCCGCGCGAACCAGCCGGCCAGCGGCATCGAACAGCTGGGCTATCGCAGCCTCGGACTCCACTAAGTGGACTGTTTCGGTGGCCGGATTGGGCCACCAGCCGGCCGCCGCAACCGTAATTTCGGATAGGCCAGTGGGTTGGCTAAAGACCCGCATTAGGCGCGTCCACAGCTCATGATCGAAGGAGGAAGGGCCCAGTACGCGGGTGGATGCCGCGTCGCCCGTGCGCACCACGACCAGCCGGAGGCTTGGTGCGACGTAGATCTTTTGGTCGTCTTTGCCTAACGCGGCGTACAGATCGGCCGGCGCGGTGGGCACGAGCGCGCCGGGAAACACAAACTGAACCTGTGGTATCATATACGAATCCTGCCCGTTGAGCCAGGTGAGGTACCCGTACGCGTGATTGAGACCTTGCGAGCGCGTCGTCATCGCCCGGAAGTAGGCCGTATCGGTCAGGACGGGCGTCGACGCCCACGTGCCGCGATTGAGCAGCAGCAAACCGAATCGCGCCATATCACGGGCACGGCTGTAAAAAATATAGTCTGACCACAGCCCCGTGATACCGGCTGTCGTCCAGAGCCGCGAGGTGGTGTACTGCTGAAACGTGGTGCCCACCGCGGCGGCTACCACATCCTGCACCAGCCGATACGGGGCGTTGTGGTAGGCCCAGCGGGTACCCGGCGGCGCGAGGTACGTCAGGCAGGCGGGCGCCGTGCAATTGTCGGAAACCGGCTGGCCGTTAGCGGTTAGGCTATCGTTGAGACCGGTCGTCATCGTCAGCTGGTGCCGGATGGTGATTTGCCGCTCCAGGGCGGAAGGTAACGCCGTCCAACCGCGCCCCAGAAACCGCGACGTACTATCCGAGAGCCGCAAGCGGCCTTCCTGCTGCGCGATCCCGACGAGCACCGCGGTGAGGGTTTTCCCCGCCGAATTCCAGCCGTGGAGCGAGTCACGGGTGAAGGTGCCGTAGTAGCGTTCCACCGCGATTCGGCCATCGTGCAGAATCACCAGCGATTTGCCGTGCGTACGGCCCACGTATGCTACCACGGAGTCGAGCGCTACCTGATTCCAGTTGAGCTGGGCAGGCGCCACCGTTTCCCACGGCTGGGTGAAGGCGCGCGGCGGGAAGTACAGTTGTTGACCCTGCACGGAGAACGAAGCGCCAAGTGTCAGGAGTAGAAGGATAAACTGGTAGATCCGGTACATAGAAAACGTAAAAGCCAGTCGATTGGAGTCGGCTGGCTTTTTGGGGTTTAACAGGGCGATAACCTGATCATCGCACGACGTTGAAATTGAACGCCCCCGTCTGCGTCACGCCGTAGAGGCGTAGCCAGAGCGCGAGGATCATCTCGGTGCCGCGGGCGGTGCTCAGATCGCCGAGGTCGATGATCGATCCCTCGCGCCAGTCAAATTGTCGCAGCAGATCAATCGCCTGGAGCTTAGCCGTCGCGTCGTTGCCACTCACGAAGACGGTGTGGGCGCCGTCGGCGAGCATTCCCGGGTTGACCATCAGGCCCGCCCACATCGTGTTGAGGGTTTTGACGAGCCGCACCTCCGGAAACGCCCGTTGGAGCTGCTCGCCGAGCGAGTCGGTGTTGCAGATGCTGAGCGTGGGCGGAAAGCCGTTCGAAAAATCGAGCGGGTTGCTTACGTCGAGTAGCGTCTTGCCGCGCAGGTTGGCGGCGCCGGCCTGTTCCAGCACCGCCAACGAAGCCTCGCCCTTGGTGCAGTTGAAGAGCAACTCTCCAAAAGCGGCTGCGTCGGCGAACGAGCCCTGCGAGGCTTGGGCGCCGCTTTCATCGGCCCACGCCACCGCTTTTTCATTGCCCGCGGTTCGTGAGCCCATCATTACTTCGTGGCCGAGCTTCACGAGCCGCGAGCCAATAGTTTCACCGACTGAGCCGGTGCCGAAAACGCCGATTTTCATACCTGCTAACGCCGTGGGATAATACGGTGCGGCGAAGGTGCAACGGAGAACGCTATTTTGCGATCGCCTCGAATCCGCAGTAAGAATGCAGCGCGATTGGCAATTTAATCGAGCCGTCGGCCTGCTGATTGTTTTCCAACAGCGCGGCCACGATGCGCGGCAAGGCAAGCGCCGAGCCGTTGAGCGTGTGCAGGAGCTGCGTTTTGCCACCCTCGCCTTTGTAGCGGAGCTTGAGACGGTTGGCCTGGTAAGTTTCGAAATTCGAGCACGACGAGACTTCGAGCCAGCGGGCCTGCGCCGCCGACCATACTTCCAAATCGTAGGTGAGGGCCGAAGTGAAGCTCATATCGCCGCTGCACAGGCGCAGCACGCGGTAGGGTAGCTCCAACTTTTGCAGCAGCCCCTCGATGTGGGCGAGCATCTCTTCAAGGACTGCGTATGACGATTCGGGCGCCGAAATCTGCACGATTTCGACTTTATCAAACTGGTGCAGTCGGTTGAGGCCGCGCACGTCGGCGCCCCACGAGCCGGCCTCGCGCCGGAAGCACGGCGTATACCCCGCATTGCGGATGGGGAGCCGGGCTACGTCGATAATCTCGTCGCGATACAGATTGGTAATGGGTACTTCGGCCGTCGGAATCAGATAGAGATTGTCCTGCGCGTCGTGATACATCTGGCCGTCCTTGTCGGGCAGCTGACCCGTGCCGTACCCGCTGGCTTCATTCACCAAAATCGGGGGCTGGATTTCGTCGTAGCCGGCGGCGCGGGCTTCGTCGAGGAAGAAGTTGATGAGCGCCCGCTGAAGCCGCGCACCCTGGTTTTTGTAAACGGGAAAACCCGCGCCCGTAATCTTATTGCCGAGCTCGAAATCGATAATGTCGAGGCGCTTAATAATTTCCCAGTGCGGCTGGGCGCCAGTGGGCAGATTCGGAATGGCGCCCACCTCGCGCACTACCTCATTATCGGCGGCGGTTCGACCCTCCGGAACGGAGGCGTGCGGCAGATTCGGTAGCTTGACAAGCGCATTGTGGAGATGCGCTTCAACATCGTCGAGCGAGGCTTTGAGCTGGGCGGCGGCGGTTTTGAGCTGAGTGGCTTCGGCTTTGAGGGCCTCCGCCTCCGAAGCGCGTTTCTGCTGCATCAGGGGGCCAATCTCACGGGCCAGCGCATTTTGGCGGGCAAGGTTGTCGTCCAGCGACGTTTGCGTGGCGCGCCGCCGCTGGTCGGAGGCAACAATGGCCGCAAGGGCACCTTCCGGATCGGCGAAGAATTTTTTGCGGAGGCCGGCGATGACAAGGTCGGGCTGGTCGCGGAGCAGAGCCAGTTGGAGCATGGGGCAGAAGTAGCAGCGGAGGAGGAGCCCCGACGTGGAGCAGCCGACAGTGGGGCAAAAATAGGCCGAAGGCCGCGCGCCGGGCGGCTGAACAGGTGTTCTCACAACTTTTTCGCCGTCAACGCGTGTACCATCCGAAGCAGACGGCAGTTGGTCCGTATCATTGTAGCCGGAAGCCGCCAGCCCCTCAGGCCGCGCGGCACCACGGGTCGCTCGTCGGCCCCCTGCCTACGGGTGGAACCTGGTTTTTTCGTTGTTTTTCGCTTGACCATCGGTTGCTGCTTTCGCCTTCGCGAAGCAAGCCTGCTCGCACCTATCGGCCGTCGGCCAGGTGCATTGGTCGTGCCTCCCCCGCTTTGTCGCCTTCTCGTTTCTCCGTTTTTCCCCCCGCCTCGCTGGTATGTATACCATTGATGAGCTGAAAGAGCGCCTGCTCGTTGATCTGAAAGAGATCGCTCAAGGCCTCGGCGTCGCCAACTTTCGTAAGTTGGCCAAGCAAGACCTGATTTACCGTATTCTCGACCAGCAATCCGTAACACCCCCGGAAAAGCTGCCGGCTAAAAAGACTGCTCCCGCGCGCGCTGAAGCGCCGCCCGAAGCGGTACCGGTTCCGTCGGAGACGTCGGCTGCTCCGGCTGCTCCCGTGGAGGCGACCAGCGCCCCAGCCGAAAACCGTCCGCCGCGCCCCGTAAAGGTGATTATGCGCCCGGGTGATCTGGATGCCCCGACCCCGCGCGAACCCCGGGAGCCGCGCGAGCCGCGAGTTGTGCCGACACGCGAGCCGCGGAGCATTCCCTCGCCGGAAACCGCATCATTGGTGGAGCCTGAAACTGCCCCTGCGCGCGACCGCGCGGAACGCGATGGCCGTCCAGGTCTGCGAACCGAGCGGGAGCCAAATCAGGCGCGTGAAAATCGGGGAGAGCCGCGCGGCGACCGGCCGGCGCGCGATGATCGGGAGCCGCGTCCCGAGCGGGATACTCGCGACCGTCCCGCGCGTGAGGAGCGCGAGCCCCAGCCTGAGCGTGCGGCTCGCGATGGGCGTGAGCCTGCGCGCGAAAACCGTGAATCGCGCCCCCCGCGTGACCCCAATCAGCTTGAGCTGCGTGACGGCCGCGAGCCGCGTACTGACCGCGAACCGCGCCCGGAACGTGAGCCACGCCCGGAACGTGAGGCGCGCGACCCCAATCAACCGCGTGACCCGAACCGCCCGATTCGGGAAGACCGCGAGCCGCGCGACCAACGACTGCCGCGCGATGAGCAACGGCGTGACCCAAACCAGCCGCGGGAGCCGCGCCTCGATCGAGAGCAGCGCCTGCCGCGCGATCCAAACCAGCCGCGCGACCCGAATCAGGTTCGTGATCCAAACCGGCCGGTGCGGGAAGACCGGGAGTTGCGCGACCAACGGCCGGACCGTGATCAGCGCCCCGATCGTGCTGATCGCCAGGAGCCGATTGGGGTCGGTAACCGCGATGGCAACCCGCCGCGCCGGCAGAATCTGCCCGCCGCCAATAACTACAATTTCCGCGAGTTCGACGGGTTGCTGGAAGCGGAGGGTGTACTGGAGCTGATGGGCGAGGGACACGGTTTCCTGCGCTCGACGGCCTACAACTATATGGCCTCGCCGGACGACGTATACGTGTCGCCCGCGCAGATCAAGAGCTACGCGTTGCTGCCCGGCGACACGGTGAAGGGCTACATTCGCCCGCCGCGTGAGCAGGAGAAGTATTTCGTGCTCCTGCGGGCGGAAGGCATTAATGGCCGGACCCCGGAGCAACTAAAGGATCGGATTCCGTTCGCCAATCTCACGCCGCTCTTCGCCAATGAGCGCCTGAATCTGACGACGAAAGCCTCGCAGCTTTCCACGCGAATCCTCGATCTGTTCGCGCCGATTGGGAAGGGCCAGCGCGGCTTGATCGTCGCCCAACCGAAAACGGGTAAGACAGTCTTGCTACAGGAAATCGCGAACGCGATTTCTGAAAACCATCCGGAAGTCTATCTTATCATCCTGCTCATCGATGAGCGCCCGGAGGAGGTGACCGATATGCAGCGCTCCGTGAAGGCGGAAGTGCTGTCGAGCACCTTCGATGAAACGGCCGATCGGCACGTCAAGATCGCGCAGTTTGCCATCGACAAAGCGCGGCGCCTGGTGGAGTGCGGGCACGACGTGGTGATTATGCTCGATTCGATTACGCGTCTGGCGCGCGCCTACAACTCGGTGCAGCCCAGCAACGGCGCAATTATGTCGGGCGGTCTCTACTCCAACGCCTTGCACAAGCCGAAGCGCTTTTTCGGCTCGGCGCGCAACGTGGAGAACGGTGGCTCCTTGACGATTATCGCTACGGCCCTTATCGACACCGGCTCGCGGATGGATGAAGTGATCTTCGAGGAGTTCAAAGGCACCGGTAACATGGAGCTGCAACTCGACCGCAAGCTGGCGAACAAACGCATCTTCCCGGCCATCGACGTGCCCGCGTCCGGTACTCGCCGCGAGGACCTGCTGATGGGCCCCGAAGAGCTCGCGCGCGTGTGGATGCTGCGCAAGTACATGGCCGATATGACCGCGACGGAGGCAATGGACTTCCTCAAGGACCGCTTGGCCGGCACCCGTTCGAACCTGGAGTTCCTGGCGTCGATGAATACCTAAGCTTCGCGCTGCGCTGCCCGATTACTGATTGCTAACGGCCCTGTTGGGCCTGCTGGGACGTTTGTCCGCGCAGGCCCAACAGGGCCGCGTAATTGCAGGGTATCGGCCGCGACAGCCGTCGAGGTAGAGTATCTGCACCAGCTGATGCAGGAAAGCAACGGCGTCAACCTCGAGCGCAATCATACGCTCCCGCTTACGCTCAATCTCAAGCCTGATTTCGCCGCGGGCACGACGCCCCGCCCCGTTACGAACGATAAAAGCGCAGGAAAAAGGTAGCTCATCGAGTTGCCTTTTTCCTGCGCTTTTATCCTAATCAGTAGCCTAAGCAGGGGCCTAATCAGTCGCGAGGCTGGGCACGGCTCCCAATGCGGGGGCTGCGAGCAAGCCACGCACGCGCCGGGCCAGATCCTGGCTTTGCAGCTGTGCGCCCGCGTGGTTGAGGTGGTGGGAGTCTTTCCAGAGCGCCGGCCGACCCTGCACGGCGACGAGCGGGTGACTGACGTAGTCGATATACGGTACTCCCTCCGCGCGCAAAAAGGCGCCAAACTCTCGACAGGCCGCCAGCTCGTGCGGTGGACGGGCGTAGAGCGGTGACGTAAACCCGATTACCCGAATGTGCTGCGCGCGGCACATCGCTAAAAACTGTCGCAGGTAGCGCAAGCGCTCCGGATGGAAGCGGGCCACCGGGTTGGCCGTATCGCGGCGGGCCGAGTAAATAGTCGTCAGGGAGTCGCGATCGCTGGGCAGGATGGCTTCGTAGCCATTGCCCATCCTGGCAACGGGCGTACGCGCCGATTGCACAGCGTTTTTCACGAGGTTGATCACGCGCCCGTTGTAGCGGTACGAGTCGAAGAGAAACTTATAGCGCTCGTAGGGCGAAATCGCGCTCAGCAGGCGCGTAACGGTGGTATCGCGGCCGAAGTAGTGCTTCAGGTTTTGGATATCCGTGAGCTGCTCGCCCGCATTGGTGTATTCGGGCGGATCTAGGTGAAGCAGGATCGTGCGGGGGAGCCGGTCGGCCGTGCTGATGACGCTGAGCAAACCCGTCTGAAATACCTGGCTCATCCCGGCGTGGCAGAGATTATAGGTCGGGACGGCAAACGAGTCGGGAATCACTTGGTAGTAGGCCCGCGAGTTACCCATTACGACCAGCGCCGGTTGTTCGGGCAGGCGCAGGTAGTGATTAATCTTGCCACCCGTCTGGCCGATCAGCGTGCGACCATACAACGCGTCGTAGCCGAAAGCGAGCAGCCGGTCGGCAGCGGCGACCGCTACCAGCACAACGGCCAGATACAGAAAGAATCGCTTCATTAAGTGGTATTTGGTACTTGGTATTCTGGCACTTGGTACTTAGACTACGGTAGTCAGAGTACCAAGTACCAGCCGACTACCAGTCGCTAGAACTGAAAGTAAATAAACTGGTCGCCCTCCGACACCCCGAACTGAACGAGTAGCAGCAGCAATGCCACCGACACCAGCACCGGCCGGAGCCAGCCCTGCGCGGGGCTAAGGTCTTCGATGCGATGGCGCCGCAGGTAGAAAAACTCGACGGCGAACATCACGCTGATGCCGAACAGCATGGCCGCAAATACGCCCGTGTCCTGAATCCGCAGGTTCAGCCAGTGCGCGGGCTGGAACATCCCGGCGATGATGCTGGTGGCCTGATGAAACGTGTTGGCGCGGAAGAAGACCCACGCCAGGGTGGCGAGCGCAAACGTACAAGCCACGTTGACGATCTTATCGGGCCACGATCCCTCCCGCAGCCCGACGGCGTCGGAGAGGCGCCGGCGCACGGATATGGTCCAGACCCCGACGATGAGGTAGGTGCCGTGGATAGCGCCCCAGATGATGAAGTTCCAGCTGGCCCCGTGCCACAGGCCCGAGATCAGAAACGTGAACCACAGGTTGAAGTAGCGCCGGCCGGTGCTCACGCGGTTGCCGCCGAGCGAGATGTAGAGATAATCGCGAAACCACGTGCTCAGCGAGATGTGCCAGCGCTTCCAGAACTCCGAGATCGACTTCGAGAAGTAGGGGAGCTTGAAGTTCTCCATCAGCTCGTAGCCCATGACGCGGGCCGTGCCGAGGGCGATGTCGGAGTAGCCGCTGAAGTCGCAGTAGATCTGGATAGCGAACATGGCCGACGCGAACACGAGCGTAAAGCCGGTATTGACCTCGTAGTTGTTGTAGATCGAGTTGACGTAGGTGGCGCACACGTCGCTCACCACCACTTTCTTGAACAAGCCCCACAGGATGCGCTGGAGGCCGGTGGCGACGCGCACGAAGTCGAACTCGTGGCGCGCGTGAAACTGGTGCAGTACGTTCTGCGGCCGCTCAATCGGGCCGGCCACCAGCTGCGGGTAGAACATGACGTACAGCGAGTAGATGCCGAAGTGGCGCTCGGCTTTCTCGTGCCCCCGGTACACCTCAATGGTGTAGCTCATCGCCTGAAACGTGTG